>CABWZL010000003.1 GCA_902509805.1 uncultured Bacteroidota bacterium | reverse complement strand
TTTAAGCAATAAATGGATGAACTAATGAAAATACCAAAAGATTTAATGTTTGATTACTTGCTTTCTCTTGAGAATTACAGTGAATCTCACCCAACACTTAAAGATATAACAATGAAAGAAGCTCTTGATGCGCAAAAACAAATTATAGACTTAGGGTTTACTGATCAAGATATAATAGCAATGAAAAGTGAAGAGCTTATGTTGGAATATAAATTATGGAAACAAGAGACAGGACAATAAATACTAATATGAACAAAGAAACCTTAAATTCAGTTATTAGAAATAGAAAATCAATTTACCCTAAAGATTATGCTACTGGGGAAATTCCTGATGATATAATAAATGAAGTACTACTAAATGCAAATCATGCTCCAACACATCGAATGACTCAGCCATGGTTTTTTAAAGTTTATAAAAATGAATCCAAGCAGAAATTAATTGATATAATAAGTAAAATAGATGAATCTAAAATATCAAAAATTAAGCATGATAAATTCATTCAAAAAATTAATGATTCAAATACGATTATATCTATTTTTTTAAATAGAGATAAAAAAGAAAGACTGCCAGAGTGGGAAGAAATAGCTGCTGTTTCCATGGCTGTTCAAAATATGTGGTTAACATGTTATGTAAATAATATTGGATCATATTGGAGTACTCCAGGTTTTATTCAAGAATATGGAAAGCTTGTCAATTTAGATAATAATGAATCATCATTAGGTTTCTTCTTCATGGGAGTATATAATCATAAAGAAACAGCCAAATTAAGAGATGATATAAACACTAAAGTTGAATGGCTATAACTATTTTAGATTATTATAATATAAAACCTATTTCTTTTAAACATAACTTATCTTTGAATTTTTATAAATTAATTTTAGAATGAAAAATATAATATCAATAGATTCTGTTTCTAAACATTATGGAGATTTTACAGCTTTAAATGATGTCTCATTAAACATTAAGGAAGGATCTATATTTGGTCTTCTTGGCCCTAATGGAGCAGGAAAAACTACTTTAATCAGAATCATTAACCAAATTACTGTGCCTGATTCAGGAAGAATTCTATTTGACAACACTCCTCTTAATGTAGAGCACATAAGAGATATTGGATATTTGCCCGAGGAAAGAGGTCTGTATCAAAAAATGAGTATTGGTGATCAAGCCCTATATCTAGCTCAACTTAAAGGATTAGATAATACAACAGCAAAATTAGAATTAAATAACTGGTTCGAGAAGTTTGAAATTACAGATTGGTGGGATAAGAAAGTCACCGAACTTTCAAAAGGAATGGCCCAAAAAATTCAATTTATTGTTACCGTTTTGCACAAACCAAAACTATTAATCTTTGATGAGCCTTTTTCAGGTTTTGATCCAATAAATGCTAATCTAATTAAAGATGAAATTTTAAAGCTTAGAGACAATGGTGCAACAATAATCTTTTCAACGCATCGAATGGAATCAGTTGAAGAGTTATGTGAGGATATTGCATTAATTAATAAATCCAACAAAATTTTAGATGGTAAATTAGATGACATCAAAAGAAAATTTAAATCAAATATGTATGAAGTGGGTGTTAATTCATCTAATCCAGACCTACTTAATAAGAAGTTGAAGTCTAATTATGATATAAGTAGGCCATCATTTAAAACTATAGGAGATAATTTGAAACTAAATGTGAAACTAAAGAATAATCAAAATTCAGAAGATCTATTAAAACTTATAAGTCAAGACTCTAAAGTCATTCATTTTAAGGAAGTTATTCCTAGTGCAAATGAAATATTTATTAACTCTGTTAAAAACGATTAATATGGAACATTTTTCACTAATAGCTACAAGAGAATATTTAAATAAAATAGGTAACAAATCTTTTATTCTAATGACTTTGTTATTACCAATTTTATTATCTGGTATAACATTCCTTCTTAGTTTTCTTAGCTCAGTTAATAACGACACTTCTAAAAATATTTCTGTTGTAGACAACACCGGATACATATATCAAAAATTAGATTCCTCTACTGATATAATCTATGATTTAATTGATGATGCTACTATAGATGATGCTAAGGAAATTTCTAGAAATAAATCTGACTATGGTCTTCTATATATAAATAATTTTGATTCACCTGAAGAGATAGCTGAGTCTATTATGTTTATATCTGAAACATCTCCTTCATTTACGGTCCTCAATAAACTTGAATCACAGCTTGAATCAATTTTAACTGATGAAAACTTTAGAATCTTAGGTATTGATATTAATCAAATAAACTCATCAAAAATTATTGTTAATTTATTCCAAGAAAGTTTCGATGGTGAAGAGACTACAAGACTTGATGGTATTGTGAAACTTGGTTTTGGTTTTGCCCTAGGTATGCTTCTTTATTTTTTCATTTTTGCCTATGGAAGTATGATCATGATGAGTGTGATGGAGGAGAAAACAAGTAGAATTGTTGAAATCATTATATCTTCTGTTAAACCATTTAACCTTATGACTGGAAAGATAATAGGGGTTTCTCTTGCAGGTTTAACTCAAGTTTTAATTTGGGGTGTAATGTTTTCTGTTTTTTCTTACTTATTTTCAACATATTTTGGTATATCTGCCTCTTCCAGCTCCGGTGAGATAATACTAAGTACAGAAGAGGCAGATGCAATATCATCATCTGCTCTTGAAATGATTTCTGCATTTATGAATTTACCTTTAACTAATATATTTTTTGCGTTTATAATATACTTTATTGGAGGTTATTTTTTATACGCCTCGATATTTGCAGCAATTGGAGCAGCAATTGATAATCAGGCAGATGCTCAACAATTTATGTTACCAATAACACTTATAATTATTATAGGTCTATATGTAGGAGTGTTAACTGTTCCTGAAGACCCTAATGGTATTGTAGCTCAAATATTTTCATATATTCCTTTTACTTCTCCAATTGTAATGTTGATGAGAATACCGCATGGTGTTCCTCTGTATGAACAGATATTGTCAGTAACTATTTTATTCTCTTCAGTTTTACTTATTGTATGGATATCAGCTAAGATTTATAGAATTGGAATTTTAATGTATGGCAAAAAAATAACTTACGGCGAGATGATAAAATGGCTTAGATCTTAATTAAATATGAAAAAAATACTATTATTATCAGTGCTTTTTATTTCATGTGACAACCCTGAAAACCATGGAAATTTGTCAATATTTGAGACACCTACATCAGAACAATTTGACAAGTGGTTAGAAATAGACTCTTTATATATTGATATGGTATCTCCAATGGTTAAGGTCTATAAGGGAAGCGCTAAATTAAACTTTAATGGTAATCCATGGGAAAATAAAAGTTTTCAATCTGAATATTCTGATCTAACATGGAGAGAGCTATATGATTATGTCATATATTCCAAAGAAATATATAATGAATTAGGATATCAAGAAGGTGAAAAATTTTTAGACTCACTTAACAATAGATTTGATCAGATGAGAGATGATCTAATAACTTGGAAAGAAGAATAGCGTTAAGGTAATCAAGACTAAACTCTTATCCTCTGGTGAAGCAAAAAGCTACTTTGTAGTAAATAGTAATCGGAGGATTTTTTATATCATTTAATACCCTCAAGCATAAATAGGAAAGCATACTCCATTGCTATTTCTTTTAAGGGTTCAAACCTCCCAGATGCACCACTATGTCCTGTATCCATATTAGTATGGAGCAGAATTATATTATTTCCTTGATGATAAGTTCTAAGTTTTGCAACCCATTTAGCAGGTTCCCAATATTGTACTTGAGAATCATGAAGTCCAGTAGTTACAAGAGTATTTGGATACTCTACATTTCTAACATTATCATAAGGTGAATATGATTTCATATAATCATAATATTCTTTATCATTTGGATTCCCCCATTCATCATATTCACTTGATGTTAATGGAATAGTATCATCTAGCATTGTAGTTATAACATCTACAAATGGAACAGCTGAGATTATTCCATTATAAAGCTCAGGTGCCATATTCATAACTGCACCCATCAATAATCCTCCTGCAGATCCACCCTCTGCATATAAGTGGTTTTTAGATGTATAATTATTTTCAATTAAAAATTGAGAGCAACTTACAAAGTCCTTAAATGTGTTTTTTTTAGTTAGCATTCTACCATTTTCATACCAAGGACGACCTAGATATTGACTTCCTCTAATATGAGCAATAGCAAACACAAAACCTCTATCTAGTAAGCTTAGCCTAACTGATGAAAAAGATGGATCAATAGTTGAGCCATAAGAACCGTATCCATATTGAAGTATTGGAGTGTCTTGATTAAGATTTGTATCTACATGTCTTACTAATGATATTGGTATTTTGACACCATCATGTGCTGTAGCAAATAATCTTTCAGAAGTATAATTTTTAGACTCAAATTGTCCGCCTAAAACTTCTTGTTGTTTCTGTATCTCCTCTTCTTTAGTATTTAAGTTATAATCAATAACACTGTAGGGAGTTGTTAATGAAGTATAATTATATCTTAAAATATTTGTATCAAAATCAGGGTTCAATCCAATAGATGCATCATATGTTTCATTCTCGAAGTCAAATCCACTTTTAAAACCAAGATAATAATCTTCATTTCCATTCCAACTTTTGATTCTAATTTTTAGAAGTCCATTATTACGCTCTCCAATTACCATGAAATTTCTAAAAAAGTCTACTTCTTCAAGTAAAACATCATCTCTATGAGGAATAACATCAATCCAATTAGACTTTGAAGGTGATAAAACAGGGGTTTTCACTAGTTTAAAATTTGTGCTACTATCAATGTTGGTTGATATATAAAACATATCTTCAAAATGATATGGTCTATATTCTAATCCTCTTTCTCTCTCTTGAATAACTTTAAAAGATTCAAGTGGTGTCTTACTAGATAAGTAACTATACTCAGTAGACATTGTACTTCCAGAACCAATCATTATATACTCTCTAGATTTAGAAGGATATACATATGCCGAAAATGTTTCATCTGTCTCTTCAAACACTAAAACATCATCTTTTTGATCGCTATTCAACGTATGTCTAAATATTTTATCAGATCTTAACGTCTGAAGATCTTTACCCGTATAAAAAAATGTCTCACTGTCATCTGCCCAAGCTACATATGAATTAACTCCATCAATATTATCAGAGTACATTTCATTTGTATCTAAATTTTTAACCTTTATAGTATATATTCTTCTAGAGAGTGTGTCTACTCCATATGCCACCTTCTTATTGTCTGGGCTAATACTTATTCCAGAAACTCTAAAATATTTATAATCTTTTGCTAAAGAGTTTACATCTAAAATAATTTCTTCTTTAGCATTAATATCTTTATACTTTCTTGTATAAATAGGATAATCATTTCCTTTTTCATACTTAGTCACATACCAATAATCATTGTAGAAATAGGGAACTGAATTATCATCTTCTTTAATTCTACTTTTCATTTCATTGAAAAGTTTTGTCTGAAGATTTTTAGTTGATTTTAAAACAGATTGAGTGTATTTATTCTCTTCTTCTAAATAAGAAATTACCTCTTGGTTTTCTCTCTCGTTTAACCAATAATAATTGTCAATCCTAGTGTCATCATGGATAACAAGTTTTTTTTCTTTCTTAACGGCAATAGGTGGGGCTATACTCATATTTGAACAACCATACAAAATGGTCAGTGGCAAAGATAATATTAATAAATTTCTCATTAGATAATTTTCATCAAGTTAGATATATTATATTTAACAATATCTATTAGTCAAATAATTAGAAATGAACAAATCAATCCTTATCACCATAAGTATTTTAACAGTATTTCTCTGTTTAATGTCGTGTAATGAAATAGAAAAAAATTCTATTAATGATATTAATCATGAGGTTTACGAAATGAGAGTATACCACACCTATAACGGTAAATTTGATGATATTTTATCAAGATTTGAAAATCATACTACTAAGTTATTTGAAAAACACGGCATTAAAAATGTTGGATATTGGACAACTTTTGAAAGAGATTCTGTATCCTTTGCTGATAAATTCCTTATTCAAAATGATGGAACAAAAGCACTTGTTTATATAGTTTCATTTAAAGATATGGATTCAAGAAATGAATCATGGGAGAGCTTTATAAATGACCCTGAATGGATAAGAGTTTATGAGGAAAGCAGGGTTGATGGCCCAATAGTAGAAGAAATAGAACAAGTATTTCTTAATCCAACAATTTTCTCCAATCTTAAATAGTTAATAAAATTATAAACACAGAATTATGAATGAGATTAAAAATAAAAAATGGAATCAAACTAAGACAAATGATTCTTGGTCTATATTCAAAATAATGGGAGAGTTTGTAGAAGGATATGAAAAGTTAGGAGCTATTGGCCCATGTATATCTATTTTTGGTTCTGCTAGAACTACCCCTGATAATAAGTATTATAAACTTACAGAGGAAATTGCAGCAGAGATAGTAGGCAGAGGTTATGGTGTAATAACAGGTGGAGGTCCAGGAATAATGGAAGCTGCAAACAAAGGCGCAAATAGGGGTAAGGGTGATTCGGTAGGTTTGTGTATAGATTTACCTTTTGAAGAAAATAATAATAAATATATAGATAAGGATAAAAAATTAACTTTTGATTATTTCTTTGTAAGAAAAGTAATGTTTGTAAAGTACGCTCAGGGATTTATTGTGATGCCAGGAGGATTTGGAACCTTAGATGAAATTTTTGAAGCGTTGACTTTAATTCAAACAAGTAAATCTGAAAAGTTCCCTATTATTTTAGTTGGTTCTGAGTTTTGGGAAGGAATGTTAGATTGGCTTAAAAGAACTCTGCTTACAGAAAATAAAAATATTAACAAGGAAGATTTAGATCTATTAAAAATTGCTGACACAAAAGAAGAAGTAATGAATATTCTTGAAGAGTTCCATAATAATTATGATTTTAGCCCTAATTTTTAAATTTTAAATATGAAAAAAATAATATTATTTATGATGATTTTTTTGGCAGGGTGTCAAAATGTTGAAATTGATTTAGATGGTGATCTTAAAGTTCTTGATAATTCAGATTCTGAAGAGTTGACATTCATCTTGGAATTAAGCACAAAAAATAATTCTCCTGAGGATGTTGAAGAATTCACTATGTATCTTTCTGACTTTATTGTCAACAGAGAACCTTCTACAGTATACGGCTATTATATGTCAGAAGATGGTAATAAAGTAACCCTTATTGAAAGATATAATAATAGTCAAG
This sequence comes from uncultured Bacteroidota bacterium, assembly GCA_902509805.1. The sequence continues at coordinate 70,876 of CABWZL010000003.1, read as the reverse complement.
ATGGAATTCAACATGGTATTGATTTTATAAATGGTCCTAATTTTGATAAATTTTTTGAAATATTTGAAATAGAGAAATTTATTACTATTGGTTCTGCAACTGATGAGTTTAAAGATTTTGCTTTAACTAATGGTTTTGATATTGAGTATAGGGAATCGATTGGTGGATATGTAAGGAGATGATTCTGTTTATGAAAAACCTCAAACTTCATGTATTCATTCCTATATGGCTATTCGGTTTCTTTGTTTTATTATCTTTTGATTTGTTCATGGAAGGGATTGTTTTTGAATATCTAGAGTGGAATGGAACAGATAAAAATGATTGGTTTTTCGTTTTATGGTGGGGAATAGTTTTTCTTTGGTTTTCATTTGGTATAAGTCAAATTTATTTCAAACTTAAGAACTAGTAAATTATTTATATGTGTAACAATTTATATAGTAAGGGTTTATTTTTATCTATGTCATTGACATTATTTGCATGTCAATCAAATAATAAAGAATCAATTGAGATTGGAAGTCTATCTATTCTAGAATACCCTGATTCTCAAGAACTTCAAGTATGGATTGAATCTGACTCTCAGTATAAGCAAGTATTTCAGGTAAGAAAATATTTTGAAGATTTTGTATATGAAGGTTTTTTTCAGGAAAAAGAAATTCAATTAAAATTTAACAATCTAACCTGGTCTAAAATGGTTGAGTATCAAAAAAGATATTCTAATTTATTAAACAAATATTCAGATATATATAAAGATGCTGAAAGGTTAAATAAATTTGTTGACTCACTCATATTAACTGAATTCCCAGAAATAAATAAATTTACAGAAGAAATATTTAAATTAAGATATAATTAAATTTGCTCTATGAAATATATATATACATTCATTCTAATTTCTTGTTTTACCTCTCAACTCTCAATTGCACAATATGAAGGCTACTCTTCTGATTCATGGAAGAATCAGCTTGAAATAGAGAAAATGTTTGCTAATCAGATAGATAAAACTTCTTTCAAAAAACATCTTAAAAAACTTACAGAACGCCCACATGTAGTTGGAAGTGAAGCTAATGAAGAAGTTATAAGATATATTGGAGAGGTTATGAAATTAGCAGGTTTAAATGTAACGAATTATCCATACGACGTATATCTACCAAATAAACCAGGAAACTCTCTTATTGAGATTGAAACTCCTTCAAGAGAGGTGCTAAATCAAAAAGAAGATATTATACCTAATGATCCTTACTCAGATGATCCTCTACTTTGGAAAGGTTGGAATGCTTTTTCAGGGAGCGGAGATGTTACTGCAGAAGTTGTTTATGCAAATTATGGACGAAAAGAAGATTTTGAAACTTTAAAGAAACTTGGTGTAGATGTAAAAGGAAAAATTGTTTTGGCTAGATATGGTGCTAACTTTAGAGGCTATAAAGCAAAATTTGCAGAAGCGAATGGTGCTGCAGGACTTATAATATTTACAGATCCTAAAGATAGCGGTTTTACTAAAGGTTTAGTATATCCTGATGGACCTTATTATAATCCATCAACTATCCAAAGAGGTTCTTTACTTACAGCAGATTTTACTGGTGATCCTTTAACTCCTTTTGAGCCTGCTTTACCTTTAGATGGTAAAAAGAAGATTAAACGACTTGATCCTAAAGATGCTCAATTACATACTATTCCAGTTACTCCCATAGGTTATGGAGAGGCAGAAAAAATATTAGGTCAAATGAAAGGAAAAGTTGTACCTCAATCATGGCAAGGTGGTCTACCTTTTACCTACAGGTTAGAAGGAGGTAATTCCTTAACAGTTAGGTTAAAAGTTGAGCAAAAGATTGATTTTGTTAGAGCTACAAATGTAATTGGTATGTTAAAGGGAAGTGAAGCTCCTGACGAATGGATTATTCTAGGTTGTCACCTTGATTCATGGGGATTTGGTGCAACAGATCCTAGTAGTGGAACTGCAATGCTATTAAGTCTTAGTGAAACTCTTGGAATGCTTAAAGATAAAGGTTATGCTCCAAAGAGATCTATATTAATAGGTCATTGGGACGCAGAAGAGCATGGTGTAATTGGATCTACTGAATGGGTAGAACAGATGAAAGACCAATTGAATGCAAACGGTGTTGTTTATATGAATTTTGACGGTGCTGTTTCAGGTAAAAACTTTGGTGCATCAGCAGCACCAACTTTGAAAAAATTATTGGTAGAGACCTCTAAAGAAGTTCAATATCCATATACAGATCAAACCTTATATGAATTTTGGAATAAAACTAATCAAATTGAACCTCCAATTGGTAATTTAGGTGGAGGGTCTGATCATATTGCATTTTATATGCATGTAGGTGTTCCTTCAATGAGTGGAGGGGCAGGAGGTCCAAATGTTTATCATTCAAATTATGATAGTTTTAGATTTTACGAAAAGTTTGTTGATCCTGAATTTCAAATGGGTCCTATGGTTGAAAATATGGCCGGACTTATGGCACTTCGTATGGCTAATGCTGAAATAATACCCTATAACCTTAATCGATATGCTCAGGATTTAAAAATCCATTTTACTAATGCTGAGAGTAAAATTAATACCTATGATAAAGAATTTGATGGGTTTAAATTAACAGCAGATGCTATAAAGTCTTTAGAAAAAGTATCTAATGAGTTAACATTAAATATAAAATCATATCTAGAGAGTAAGGATTATTCTAAAAAGGAACTTACAAATTTAAATGATCAATTAATTGCTCTAGAAAAGAGTTTTATATCAGAAAAGGGAATGTATTTCGGTTCATGGTTTAAATCAATCTATGCATCTTCAGATCCTTTTAGTGGATATGCTGCTTGGATTCTGCCCGGATTAGAATATGAAATTGCATTAAATTCTTCTGAAAGACTTCAAGAGTGGGATACTCGTTATGCCAGTGCTGTAAACTCATTGCATTTAAAAATGAAGCAATTAATTCTAGATTTAAAATAATTAGATTTATGGAAGAATTAATGCCTATTATCATCTATTATATTTTAATTTTTATAGTTATTTTTCTATTCTACAAAAAGAGAAAAATTAGAATGCCTTTTCATGGATTTGGTTACCCAGATGATGCTAGCTTTGGTGAAAGATTTACCATCAGCTTTTTAATATGCATACCATTAATTATTGAATTTTTCATATTATGAAAAAGCTCTTGATTTTATCTTTTCTTTTTTTCCTTTTGATTCTTGTAATTCCAAAAGAAGAAAAATCACCAAATATCTTTTTAATAACACTAGACGGAGTTAGATGGCAAGAAGTTTTTTACGGGATAGATAAAGATCTTGTAGATAATACAAATTATGTTGAGAATAAATCATTATTAATTGATACATATTATTCACCTCAATTATTCGAGAGAAGAAAAAAACTCATGCCCTTTACATGGGATTATATTTATGAAAATGGTAAACTTTTTGGTGACTCCCTAAACAATTCAAACTTTAGCTTAACAAATAATAAGATTTTTTCATATCCAGGATACAATGAAATACTTACAGGTATTGCAGATTCAACAATAAATTCAAATGCAAAAATCTATAATAAAAATGTTACTGTATTAGAAAAATTGAATCAAACCAATAATTACAAAAATAAGATTGCTGCCTTTGCTAGTTGGGATGTGTTCCCTTATATAATTAATGACAAGAGAAGTGGGATACCTGTAAATGCTGGATATATGCAAGAATTTAATATAAAAACTCCAATTGTAGACTTCATTAATAAAAATCAAATAAGAACTCCTGTTATTTGGGAAAATGTCAGACTTGATGTTTACACACATAATCTTGCTTTGGAGTATATTAAAAAAAAGAGACCTAAATTAGTCTACATAGCTTATGGTGAGACAGATGATTTTGCTCATGGAGGAAAATATGATTTCTACATCAATTCTCTAAACTATACAGATAACATGATTGCAGAGCTATGGGGCTATGTTCAAAGTAATAAATTTTATAAGGATAACACTTATTTTATAATCACAACTGATCATGGAAGAGGTATAATGGAAGATTGGTCAGGTCATGGGACTTCACAAGCATCTTGGTTAGCAATACTTGGTCCTAATATTGAAAAAACAGGATTGGTTGAGGGAGAATTTTTTACAAATCAAATAGCCGAAACCATAATGCAGATTACAAAAAAGAGTAAAACAAAAATTCCTACAGATTAAATTATTTACCCAATACAGTATCAACTATAATTTTTAAAAGACTATTTTTCGGGTCATCATTAACTAGTTCCCAAAACATAATTCCCTTTAAATTATTATCCAATACATATTCAGTCTTTTTCAAAACAGACTTTGCGTTATCAATGGATATAAAATTACCACTTCCCTTATTGTAACCATAAGTTGCATTAGCAGTTTCATCCCAATAAAACTCATAACCATCCTCTAGATTATTTATGTATCTATGAGATATAGTAGTTTTAAAATTACCAACTTGAAATAGTCCATTATTTATATCAGGAACATTTTCCCATATTCTACCGTAGAAACCTCCTCCAATAACGATTTGATTTGAAGGAACCCCTATGCTTAAAAGATACTTGACTGAACTATCTGCAGAGTAAGATTCTGAGTCATTAGAATATAATGGAGTATGATGTCCTGTCTTTACAGTACTATACAAATCATAGCTCATAATATTAACATGATCAACTAGTGGCATGACTTTTTGCCAATCAATCGATTGTTCAAGATATTTAGGAAAACCACCTGCAGCAAAACTCAAAATATCATCGGAATTCATAACATTTCTTAATTCCTGAATTAATAAGGTGAAATTATCCTTGTCTTGAGATTTAAATGTGTGATTAGGAAACCCACTAATAGCAGGATATTCCCAGTCTAAATCAATACCATCAGCATTATATGACTTAATAATTTCTGCGGTAGAGTTTGCAAAATCTTTTCTTCCATTCTCAGTTGAGAATACATCAGAGCATGTTTTACAGCCACCCCAACCACCAAGAGAAATTAAAACTTTTAGTTCTGGGTGCTTTTCTTTTAATCTAGTAAGATTCATTAGTGTAATACTGTCCTTTTCATTATCAATTGCCAGATTATTCCCTTTAAGATGAAGAAAGCTATATATAAGTTGAGAAACTCCGTTTAGATTATATTCATTGATTAAACTATCATCTCCCGAATAATAAGCTATAACTTCAGCATTGGGTTTTATATAATTTGAGTCATAATTAAGATCATTTTTACAAGCCATGTAAATTATTGACATCATTACCATTGATGCTAAAGCAGCTGATGACTTTAAAAAATCTCTTTTTTTCATAGTTTTTTTATATTAATGTTTCTCCAACGAACTTTTACATCATCACCAGAATGAATTTGAAGAGCTATAGACCCTATTCCCTTTCCTATTATTTTATCACTTAAGGAAATCATTTCAACACCATTCAACCAAGTTTTTACACTAGCTCCTTTAACCATAATTTTCATTAAATTCCAATCTCCATAATTTAAATTTTCTTTTTTAGGATCAGGTTTAATTAGCCAACCTCTTCCATAAGATTCGTATATTCCGCCAGTATCCATTCCAGGAGGTGAAATTTCAACTTGCCAACCATTAATAATTATTCCCTCAAGAGTTGATCTAAAAAAGATACCACTGTTTCCATTAGATTCTTGTTTATATTCAAGAGTCAATACAAAATCATCATAATATTCATCTGTAGATAAATAGCCATACTCATTATCGGGTCCATTTTCGCAAACTAAATCACCATCTTCTACATACCATTTCTCAGTTCCATGAATTGTCCATCCAGATAGGTCGAATCCATTAAATAAAGAAACTAATTCTGTATTTTGTTGACTAAATCCTCCAATAGTAAAAGTGAAAGTTAATAGTGCTGATAATGTAAATTTATTTAACATGATTATAGATTGAGTTTAATTTACTAAATATATATAAAATCTGTATTTAACTTTAGACAAGTAACACTTCAGTTTTACTGTTTTTTGCCTAGTTGGATTAGTAAATATTAGATACATGAATTTATAATGTCTTTTTGTTTAAATTTATTAAATAAATCTATTTAAATAAAAATATTAATTACTATGAAAAAATTACTTTTTACACTAACACTTTCAATCCTTTCAACTTTTATTAGTTACTCTCAGGATCTAACAAATCCTCAAGGTGGAGGTATACTTCAAATTGAATCGGTTATTCCAGGTGATGGATATTCAAAAATGAACTTTAAAGGTGATATTACAGGATATGGTAAGGTCTTTGCTTCAATTAAATTAAAATCAGGTGATTCATCTAAAACTAGTGGATCTCTTAATGGTCAAGCAAGAACTATTTTAAATAATGGAACACTTTTATCAAGTCCATTAAATGGAAGTTGGAAAAGAGAAGGTTCTATAATTAAGTTTTACTTTATAGATGATGTGAGTAATGGAGCAATGAATTTTGTAATATGGGATGTTGACATACTTAGTGAAACTGCTAATGTGAAGTACTATGAGCTTCATGCAGGTAATTAATATTTGGGACCCACATAAGCCCTTTAATTTTACTTAGAAGAAATGACAAAAGAAAACACTATCGCAGAGTTATTAGAAAGATTAAATTTAGAAATACAAAATCCTGTTGACTCTGTACATAAAATAGTTTTGAAAACTACAATTGACAACATAAATAAACTTTTAACATGAAATACGAAGAAAAACACACATTTTACGCTTATTTAAACCCAATTTGCGCTGCATTAGGTATCATGGGTTTTTTATTATACCTGGAAATTGATTATTTAGATATTGGTATTTATGGATTAGGTTTATGGGGGATTACAGGTTTATTGCATATGGAAGCAAGTAAAAAAAATAAATAATTTTTAATTTTAAAAAACAATAATTATGAAAAGAAAAGTAAATGCAATTTGGAAAGGTGACGGTATGGATGGAAGTGGTTCATTATCATCTCAAAGTGGAGCCTTTGAAAATATGCCTTATAGTTTTAAAACAAGATTTGAAAATGACGAAGGAATACTTGGTACAAATCCAGAGGAATTAATCGCTGCTGCTCACGCAGGATGTTTTAATATGAAATTAAGCTTTGTATTAAATGAGGCTGAATATAAGCCAGAAGAACTAAATACAGACGCAGTATTAACTTTTGAAGATGGTAAAGTTATTTCTATAGAGCTGAATCTTAAAGCTAAGATACCTGGTATTTCTGAAGAAAGGTTTCTAGAATTAGCTGAAGATGCAAAGAATAACTGTCCTATTTCAGGTGCTCTTAACTGTGAGATTATATTAAATCCATCTCTTAATTAATTTATAGAGATGAAAATTGGTAAATGATCTGAAGGCCAAAGTTTATTTGGTAGTCTTTTTTGAATATGTCTATATTCGATAACCTCTATGTTTTTTGTAAAAATATAATCTATCCTATTTAACAGTTTGCTTTCTAAGTCAAATCCACTGAATGTCCCAAAGGGTTTTTCAATAGGAAAAGAGTTAAATGAATCTTCAAGATTTTCAGCTAATAATTTAATTGGAACGTCATTAGGTTCTGCATTAAAATCTCCCATTACTATAATTGCATTGTTAATAAAATCATTGTCTTTAATATGATTTAATATAACACTCACTGAGTTCTCTCTTGCTTGTGTTCCAATATGATCAAAATGAGAGTTATAGACTATTAGATTTTCATTAGAATTTTTTATTCTAAAAACGCCGAAAGTTGCAATTCTATTTAAAGCAGCGTCCCACCCAATTGATGGTATATAAGGAGTTTCTGATAACCAAAAAGTTTCAGCTTTTTCTAATCTTAATTTTTCACTTTTATAATAAATAGCAGAATACTCACCATTATCTCCTCCATCTCTTCCTTCACCGATCATATTATAATCCTCTAATTGTTTTGATAAATACTTTATTTGATTGGGAAGTCCTTCTTGAATTCCTAAGACATCTGGATTCTGTTCTTTAATCAAAGAAATAAGTCCTTCTTTTCTATTGTCCCATTTGTTAACTCCATCGATTTCTACATCTAAACGAATGTTGTATGACATTATATTTAACTCCTCAGAAGAAATTGAACATGAGTTAAAAAAAATGAGTAATACTGTAAGCTTAAAAAAGAGAATGTTTTTCACATCTCTAATTTACTAATACTTAAAGAATTATTTGAAATGGAACCTTGAGTTTCTCCCAATGAAGGAAAGCTATTACAGAATTTTCAGTAATATCTCCAAAGTTATAAGTAAGAAATTCTTCAAAGTGAGCCACAACTGGAGTTACTGTTACTCTTATTGCATCTTCAGTCTCGTCATAACTGAAGCTTCCCCATTGGTCACTATTCTTATTAAATATTATAATCCAGTCTGTTTCTGAAGGGATCATATGAATGCTGTATTTACCTGGTGGTAGAGTAGAGCCTGCGATTTTAACTTCGTTATTTATCTCTATCGTTGTATTTTCATTAGCACCTGCTCTCCACGGAAATGGTTTACCATTTGAATATCTATCTGCTGAAGCTAATCCATAAGGGACCATATTACCCCAGACCACTCTATTTTTAACTGCAGGACGACTATAGTTGATTGTGATTTGTGTATCTAATCCAACATATTGGGTTATACTTGACTTTTGGCTCTGTCTTATCTGATTGCCTTGCCCAAAAGAGTTACTTGATAAAAGAATCATAAATAGAGATACAAAGAAATTAATTGTAGTTTTTGAAGTTTTCATATGAATTTAAAATAGAGATTAATAAGCAGTCTTTTAAATAGTTTACAAATTTACTCATATAGAGAGTAATATCTATAATAAAAATATTAATTATTAGATTCTAGGGTTTAGGATTTACCAGATCTAATGGTATTAATAGTATTTATGGTTTCGAGTATAACACGAGAGCTATCATTAGTAAGAATGATAAAACCACTTTTTGTTTCAAACTCATTAAACAAATAGGTTGCAAATCCAACCCAGCCTCCAGAGTGAAAAACATTTTTAGATTTTTTATCATCACCTATCAACCATCCATACCCATATCTAGAATACTCTGGTTTTCCAGAAAATCCTGCTATTTTACCATTATTAAGTATTGCAGGTGTCCATGCTTCATCTATATATTCTTTAGGAAGAACTTTATAATTTATTAATGCCATATTCCATTTGTATAAGTCAATTAGAGTGGAGTATATCCCTCCATCTCCTCTTACATCGTTAACAATATGATAATCATTAAGTTGATATTCATTTTCTTCTTTTTTTGAATATCCAAATACACGATTAGGCATATTTAGGTCAATGTCTTCTTGGTAATTATAGACTGTAGTATTATTCATCTCTAAAGGATTGAAAATATTATCTTTTAAAAAGTCTCGAAAGTGTTGTTTTGAAATTCTTTCTACTATTGAAGCTAAAACTACATATCCTGTATTACTATATTCAAACTTTTTTCCAGGACTAAAATTAAGTTTTGGTTTAGATTTATAGAAAATATCTAAGATCTCATCATTACCTATTATGTAACGTTTTATTGATTTTTTTTTAGTAAAATGTTTATTTATAATTTTTATATAATCTTCAATCCCAGATGTGTGATTAAGTAAGTGCTTAATTGTAATGTTTTCATGAGGAAAATCAATCAAAATTGTATTTACTTTTTGATCATAGTCAAGTTTATCAAGTTGTTTTAGTTTCATTATAGCAACAGCTGTAAATTGTTTACTTACAGATGCTAATCGAAACTGAGAATTTAAATCTAATGAATCTATTGGGTTAATAGATCTTATTCCGTTTGAGTTTTGATAAACTATTTCTCCATTTTCATAAATTAATATATTACCAGTTGAAATTCCATCTGACTTCTTTTTAGAAACGTAATCATTATACTTTTCTGATTTAGAATTTTTTATCTCTTCAGTTTGAGAAAAAGATAAAGTAACTGATAGAAGAAGTATAGAAATTATTGTGAATATTTTCATAATTCTAAAGTATAACAAATCCTTTAATTAATGTTTTTTTTTTATACATTAGAAATATGAAAAAATGGTTTTTAGGTAAACGAGTTTTTCCAAGATGGAGACTAATTCTTCTACTGTTAATAGGTGTTTGGGCTGGATTTATGCTTGATAAAAATCCAAGCTTTGCCATAATATGGGGATTATTAATGGTTTGGGATTTGACTAAAAAACCTTAAATTTTAAAATATGAAAAAATTTATAATAATAGTATCTATATTCTTTTCTTTCAACTTATACTCTCAAGTTGAAGTTGGTGTTGCAGTTGCAAATGATATAGAAAATGATATTTCTAAATTAGGAGTGGGTACAAGTTTTAAGATACTTCCAAAACTTGCATTGGGTGCTGGTGTTATGATCACACCATTTGAAATAGATAATGACTATGAAATAATGTACAATGTAAAATATAATCTAGGTAGATTCAATCTTGTTGGTGGATTTATGACTGAAATGAATCCTAAAATGGACTCAGAACCATACTTCGGAATTGATTTTAAACTCTTTAAAAATAGAAAACTCAAAATCTTTTACAATCAATCAGAAATGATGAAAACGATTGGTATTAAAACTCCTATTTTAAAACTAGGAAAAAAGAAGTAAAAAACAATCAGTTGTTTGTGTAAACAGATTGTAACATTATTGATAATTTAAGATTCAAGCCCTTGAATTAGGGCTTTTTTTTTAAATTAGAGATTAATCTTTAAATCAATTAAAATGAAAAATATTTATTTTTTAACTATGACTTTTATGTTTGTGTCTTGTGATATGGGGGATAATTATAAAGGATTTGTTCAAGATAACGATGCTAAATCAGCAACAGTTGTTGAACTAGCAGACTCATACCTTGCGGGTAACTTTGATATTGCTAGGGAATATTTCACTCCAGACGGGAAACATTTTTTTAATAATCTTGAATTTGATGTAGATGGAATTATTGATGGGTACAACTCTCATTCATTAATTTTTAAAGACATTAAACACAATGATAGAGAAGTGTACACAGGATATTTCACTGATGGTTCTGTTGAAACATTTCATGATTTTATTTGGTCAGCTACATCAATTATAACAGGAAAAGAATATAACTATCCATGTCACTGTAGATGGGTGTGGAAGGAAGATAAAATTTCAACTACTACATGCTACGTTGATCCAGCAGCAATTTTTGAAGAATCTGCTATATATACTGAAAGTCAAAACTAATTTTTAAAAAAAATTAAACAAAAGCCCTTTGAGTAGGGCTTTTTATAAATTTTCGAATGAAAAGAAATAATTTTGGTAAAATAGGAGTGTTATTAGTGATTTTAGCTCTTGGGTTAAATTATCTAGAAGTAATTGATGTTATTCTTAATGGAATAATAAATGCGATAGCCTTTGTTTTCTTATCAATATCTCTATATGACAGAATTACTGGAAAAAAATAATAATATGAAACAAGTATGTTAAAAACAATTATACGATTAAGAAACTATCTTATTTCAGGTCTCCTTTTCTGGATACCTCTAATTCTAAGTGTTATCGTTATTAGGTTCTTCCTAGAGTTTATTAATAATCTCGTTCCACAAAAATATCTGCCAGAAGCTATATTTAATTTAGACACTACTATTCCAGGCTCTGGAATTATCTTAGTATTGTTGATATTACTTATTACCGGATTATTTGTTACTAATATATTAGGACGAAGGTTAGTAGCCCTATGGGAAAAGCTCCTTAACCAAATTCCAGGTTTTCGAAATATATATAACGTATTAAAAAAACTTTCTGATACTGTATTAAATAGTTCAACTGAAAGTTTTAGAAAAGCATTTTTAATTCAGTATCCTAATAAAGGAATCTGGGTAATAGCATTTCAATCTGGTGATTATCAAGGTGAAGCTAAGTCAATTATTGGCGAAGAAATCGTAAACCTTTTTGTGCCTACCACTCCTAATCCAACTTCAGGCTTTTTTGTATTGATACCGAAAAAAGATGCATTCGAACTTGATATTAGTGTTGAAGATGCATTTAAGCTGGTTATATCTGCAGGCGTAGTTACGCCTAACTCAGTTAAAATTAAGGGTAAGAAAAAGAAATGATTATAAAAAATAATAGCACTACACTATTTATTCAAAATCTTTTATTCTTTAAATATTTTTGTTAGATAGTAACTAAAGCAAAAATATGAAACAAATTTCTTTTTGGCAAACATGTATAATTACAATCTTACTGATGCCGATGAACGGATCAGTCAAAGCACAGGAAAGTGAACTCACTCTTGATGACCTGTTTGCAACACCAAAGCTGACGGGAACATCCCCGTCTAGCCCTTCATGGGCTCCGGACAGTAAGTACTTTGCATTTTCCTGGAGTGAGTCTGGAAATTCTGGGCGTGGCCTCTGGGTATCCACAAGCGATGGGAAAGAAGTACGGCTCGTATCCAATATAGCATCTGCGTCAGTGCGTGATATTGTCTGGACTGATGCGAACACTGTTATCAGCCTTCGAGGTAACAACTTATGGGAAACATCGCTTAGCCAAGAAAAAGATATCCAGTTGACGACTGTAATGACAGGTGCAGGTAACCTATCGATATCACCAAGTGGCAATCAAGGAGCTTATATACGGAATGGCGACTTGTGGATTGTTGACCTTGTATCTAAACAGAATAGCCAACTCACTGAGATTGGTACGGCAAGTCTCTCGCGCTTAGGTAAGGGGCGCTACAGTCGACCCGAACGTGAAATCGGTCCAGGCATCTGGAGTGGGCCAATATACAAGTGGTCCCCAGATGGTAAGACAATTGCGTTTCACTCCGTTAATAGAAGTGAGATGCGAAAGGTACCGTTCCCAGACTACCTCGCTGATGAAACGAGTCCCAACGAAGTACGAAGAAGTTATCCGGGGGATCCAAACGAGATTCGTAGGGTTGGTCTAATAAATATAGAAAGCGGTAACATTGAATACCTCGATTTGCCCGATCCTTATGCTAACCAGGTCATCGACTTCAACTGGTCACCAAACAGTGATTTGCTAGTTGATACTGCATCTGATACTGCAGTTGAACGTAAGTTGTTTGTAGTTTTATCAGGAGAAAGCCAGCTGCGCGAGATTTGGCGTAGTGTTCGAGAGAGTCGCATGTACACATCGTTTGGATCTACCTGGCATCCAGATGGAAAGAAGGTTATTTTCTTAAGTGATATGGGCGATCGCTATGGACTATATACAATCGATACCTCAGACCCTAATCACCTTCCACAACTCCTAACAGATCCCTCCTACGATGTTCTGTCCACCCCAAGTATTGCAGGTGATGCAGTATTTTATTCAGGTAATGGTGTTAATCCCTACGAACAGCATGTATATCGCCTTAAGATCTCTAATGGTCATCCCGAACAGGTGACGCGTCTCTCGGGCCGAAACGTTGGTTATCCATCACCCGACGGGCGACACTTGGTGTTTATGCACAGTAACGACACATCACCGCCGGAGCTTTACGTGGTAAGTAGCGATGGTGGTAACGCTGCACAAATAACACACTCACCGTTGCCCGCTTTTACGGAGCGAACCTGGGCAACTCCGGAATACGTTAGTTTCCCCAGTCTAGTAGATGAATACACGCTGCATGCCCGAATTTTGAAACCTACCAACATGAAGTCTGGCACTAAATATCCTGTACTGTTTGGCCCCGTGTATTCTAATACAGCAAGGAACCGCTGGGCAGGTAACTACAGCCTCGTACAGAATCTGTTAGTAAAAAAGGGATATATTATTGTGCAGGTAGACTCACGTGGTAGTAATGGTTATGGCCGAGCATTCCGTGAAGAGTTCCTTTTAGGCTTTGCCGACCAGGACATAGAAGATTATGCAAGTGCTGTTACCTACATGGAATCACTGGATTATGTCGATCCTGATCGCATCGGCATATGGGGAAGCAGTTACGGTGGTACACTCTCCGTTTATTCGCTGTTGATGAAGCCGGGATTATTCCAGGTTGGTGTTGCTGCAGCGGCCGCTGTTGACCCGGAATTTTTTGGTACGGACGATGTTGCGATTGTTCGTAGCCCAAAGACACACCCTGAGGTCTTCGAAAGAAAAGCACACAAATATGCAGCAAATCTAGAAGATAAACTTCTGTTCATCCACGGCATGCAGGACCATGTAGTACCATTTAAGACTACGGCCGTATTAGCTGAAGAACTTATTAAACTCGGTAAGGATTTTGACTTTGCGTTTGCGCCGGGTGCGACTCATGGATGGAGTCGTGAGCGGAATTATGATCGTTACCTATTTGGTAAGTTAATCGAATATTTTGACCGATATTTAGCATTGCCGTAATACAATACAGGGTAAAATACCTTCATTTTTTATAAATTAGAAGTATGAAAATAAAAATTACTTTACTCTTATCTTTTTTAATTCTTTTATCTTCTTGTGCCTCTATTTTAACTGGCGCAAAAAGATCTGTTTTGTTTGAGTCAAACCCAAACGGTGCAAAAGTTTTTGTTAATGGAATTCCAAGAGGAGATACTCCAATAAATTTAAATGTCCAAGCTGATGATAGAATTGACTTTAGACTGGACAACTATGAGGAAAGAGTTGTAGTAATGGATTCAGACTTCAATTTAGTAGCTATTCTTAACGGTGGATTTTTAATTGGATGGGGAATTGATGCTTTAACAGGTTCTTTAAAAAGAGTAAACACAAAATATGTTAAAGTTAATTTAGAAGAATCTTCTGATGATATTGCATATATTGATTACGCGATTAAAAATGGAACTATAACTGAAATAAAGGTAAATATTGATGATAAATTAATAGAGACTATAATCATTCTTAAATAATACTGTTTATTAATTTTTAAACCTCTAATTGTTAGTGCTTTGAAAAACTTTAAAGATTTATTAAATTTAATCTGTGAAAAGAATTCCATTGTATTTATCTCTTCTATTGTTTTTAACATGTGCTAAGGAAGACTCTGAAGAATCCAAAATATACTCTTCATTTTCAGGCCCACAATATACCTTATCAATAACTGCTGGAAATGGTGGAAAATTTAATGCTGCTTCATGCCCAGCCGCAACTGAAGATGCTTGTAGAAATATATATCATAATACTGATAGACTAAATACTACAAAAGTAAGTATCCCTGCAAAAACATATGTAACTATTAGAGCTTTTCCAGATGAAGGATATGAACTTGCTTCTTGGTCCGATGGTTCAACTGATGAAATTATAGTTGTTTTTTTAGACTCTAATAAAGATGTAGAGGTTTACTTTCAACAAAATTAATTGAGCTTAGCTCTTATATAGATATAGTATTCTCATACTAAGTTTAAATCAGGTAATTCTTCAATTTCCCATAAGCAAATACATTTATCTGAGTATATTCCGTCCATTTCATCACATTCTTCATTAATAGTGATTATTGGTTTTGGAAAATTAAATGGTTCTTTCTCTAAGTTAATAGGTCTCCAATCAGCTGTATATATATCTGTATTTTTCTCAAGATTAACAAATGAAGTGCTTAATAAGTAATTTGATTTGGATTGTTTAATTCTAAATATTGATTTTTTAATATCCTCAAAAGAGAAATGAACAAGACAGTCTCTTACAAACATTAGATCAGCTTTTGGTAATTCTGAATTTATAATATCAGAGTAGTAGAAGTTAACATTAGGTTTTTTATATTTTTTATTATTTTCTTTAATAACTGAACGTACAATATCAAAACCCTTATAATCTATATTTTCCATATCTAAAGAAGACATCCAATTAAAATCACCACATGGTATATCTATAATTGATTTAATCTTATACTCTTTAATGACAAGTTTTATTGCCTTTAGTACTTCTTTAGTGTTTTTAATTTCAGACCCTATACCAGAACTACTTTCATTACTTTCCCAAAAGTTTTCATTATAAATCATTTCAAATCTTTCTTGATTAGTAAGTTTTGAAAATTTTGATTTTGAGAAGTTATGGTAATATGATATTTTTTTCATATTTCTAAATTATTAAAATATATTCTAAATGATAATTTTATGATATTGGTATATTAACCCTCTTTTAATTAAAGGGCTTTTTAACTATATTTAGTTCTTAACCTTAAACTAAATATTATGAAAAAATTTTTATATTCTATGTCATTCGTTTTATTATTGTCTTGTTCAGCTCCTCAAGAATCATCTTCTGCATTTGTAGAAAACGAAGTTATTGCAGCAGTACTTATGAAAGCTAATGAATCTAAATCAGCAAATGAAATAGCTGACTTTTCTGTCTTTTACACCAATATTGTTGAAGAAAACGAACCTAATGCATATGGTTGGGCATTTTTCCAAAAAGGTGATAATATAATGCTACTTGAAAGATACAAAGACGAAGCAGCACATTTAAATCATATAACTAATATTTCACCTGAAGGTCTTCTAGAAGAAGAATTTGGAC
Organism: uncultured Bacteroidota bacterium; assembly: GCA_902509805.1. The sequence goes on along the minus strand of CABWZL010000003.1, from coordinate 54,426 downwards.
AGTTTTTAGAACACTTTGAAATTATAGAGATTGATATTTACGGAAATGTTTCTGATGAACATAAATCTGTAATTAATGGTTTTGGTTTTCCAACATTTTACAATTCGTCCATAGCAAAGTATAGTAGAAACTAGTATTTAACCCTCTTTTAATTAAGGGGGTTTTTTTATACATTGTAAGTATGAAAAAATTTGCATTAAGTCTTTTAATAATTACTCTATTATTTCCAAATAAGTCATTTTCACAAAATAATGATGAAATAGCTGTTGCAGCTGCAGCAGGTGCAGTAGTAGGGGCTGTAGTTGGAGCAATTAAAATAAATCAAATTGAAGAGATGTTAGAGCAAATTGCAGTTGAAGAAGTCTTATCAAGCTATCCATACTTAGTGAACTTTGAACTAAAGACAAGTTCTTTAAATGGAACTAAATTAAAAGATATATCATCAGTTGAAATAATAACTTACACAATCACAGATATAGATACTAATGATAAATATGTTTTGTTTGCTTTTGCAAGTTTTGGTTGGGCAAATGAGTATGGTGTTGATTTCACTAAATTACTTTGGAAAAATTTTAATGCAAATGAATGGAATAACTTAATGAAATCATATATAAAGACTGCAAGTGATGTTGATTTAACATTAGCTGAAGTATCTGAAAGTAAAATAGTAAATACTGGAGTTAAACAAGGATCAAAATTTATTTTAAAATTCGATAAAATAGGAGGTGATACATATTTAACTTCAGATTATTCAAAAGAATTTAAAGTAATTTTTAATGAAAGATCACTAGGATTATATCTAAAATCGACCAAAAACCTCATTCAGATAAGAAGAAGGACAATAATTGAAGCTCACGAGCATCTCAATAATATTTAAAATGCTTTAAATTAGAAGTGTGAAAAGGTTGTTGTTACTATCGTTACTAATTTTACTTGGGTGTACAAAGGATGATATGCCATCATCAAACGATTCTGCTTCTCAAGAAATAGAAATGGTTGTGTTAACGGCTTATGCAGGTGAAGGTGGTTACGTACGTCCTATAAAAAGTAATAAAGGTAGGTTACAATTTACGATAGTTCGACCAACTGCAAGCGAAATAACTATTGATGCATTACCAGCTGATGGATATTATTTTTTTGGATGGTCTAATGGTTGGACAGCAAACCCTTTAACTTTTAAGTTAAATTCAGATATGGAAATTACAGCAGTCTTTAATCGGATTAAATAGCTATGTATTTCGAAATTATTTACTTACCAATACAGAATGTAACGAGGGGATAAAAACGCTTTATTCATAGGGCTTCCGAGAGATCTTATTCTTTTCATCTACAAATATTAAGCATTTAAAAGTTAATCATTGTTAACGACATATGAGTAATATGTCAATATAATGTTGTAGAAAACTTTACGTTAACTCACTGATCACTTCTTGTATTAGCGGATAAATATTACATAATTTTATCTCAATAAATTTATTTTATTATCTATGAACACCAAGGTATATATGGGTCAACAAGTAGTTGAGGAATTATTAAGAAATAATCAAGATAAAATTGGTAAAGTTGTTTTAGACTATATGAGAACTGAACTTTGTGCTGAATGTTTAAAGTATAAAGAATGGTTAACTACTGAAGAAGCATCATATGTTCTTAATATATCTGTTAGAACTCTACATAATTACTGCTCTACAAATAAAATTAAGTATCAAAGAGTAGGTAAAAAGTCAGAGTTCCATTGGGACTGGATAAATGAATTTAGATCAAAAAATACGAAAGTATTTGAAGTAATCGAAAACGACTAAAAATGAAAAGAATAGAAAGAAAAGAAAGAACTATAAAAGTCTTTTGTTTTATGCGTCTGAAAACTCGATTGGTCCAAAAGAATTAAATGGTGTACAATGGGATAGTGAGAAAGCACCGAAGTCAGCCTAAAGGTAAACGACTCTCACAGCTCGATTAACCGAGTGGAATTACCAAGCTAATTTAAGTTAAGATAGAATTAGCGTCTTGAACGAGAAACTCAAAGGAGTAAGCAAATTAAGTTCAATAAAGACAGGGCAGGTAGGGATACCTCTGTCTTTTACTCAAAATCTAAAGAAGAAGCAATAAAGGGAAAGAGATAGATAAAAGAAGAAAGATCAATAGATAGTTAAATCAGATATACCCTCTTTTAATTATGAGTTTTTTTTATACATTGTAGTTATGAAGAGAATTTTATTGTTTCTTTTATTATCAATCTTTGCTTTTCCTTTAGAGTTAGATGCTCAAAGAAAGAAATCGTCTGATGTATACGTTAAAGCATATTACAGGGCAGATGGTACATATGTTAAGGGTCACTATCGTTCAGCTCCAAATAGTACAAACCGAGATAATTTCTCAACCAGAGGAAATGTTAATCCTTACACTGGAAAATCTGGAACTGTAGATCCTGATAATAAAACTTATTATTATACAGGAAATAACAGAAGAGTCCTTTCAAATACTTCATCATCAAAGAGTAATAACTCAAAAAATCAATCTTATAACGAACAAGCTTTAAAAGACGCTTACGTATTATTTTCTCAAGCTGGATACAATGGTAGCTTTGAAAAGTTTGTTGAATTAATAACAAACAATCCAGATGCGCTTTCTCTTTCATATACTTTGTTTACAGAAAATGGATACACTGGTACACTCGATGATTTTTCAGGATTGATGGGTGTAAAAAAAAAATTAGATTCCTTTAAGCCTCGACCATTTAATAATAGTCAATCAAAGGCATCATATTTCTATGCTTTAAATAATAGGTATATAGGATTAGAAAATCCAATTAGGTTTGGAAGTTATAGTTCTGGACTGGATATAGACTTTGGTATTGAATCAGATGGGGGTGCATTAATGTCATTAAAATACATTCATGGAAGTTATTCAAATAGAGCGCAAGGAGATTTAGTTCTCTATCTTGAAGATGGATCAAAAATAATATGTTACGACAGAAAACTATATGATAATATCAACGGTGATTATTATACGTATTATAGGGTTACACCTGATGAAATTAAGAGACTTCGAAATTATGATGTTCACGCAGTTCAGGTAGTTTTACTATATATGACATATGGTTCAGGTAAAACAGAAAAAGTCCTTTTAGAACCAAAAAAAAGAGATTCACAAATAGTCTTTTTTACATCTTCCTGGATAAATATGTTGTATAAGAACCATTATAATTAATTAGAAAACCAACAAAAAACAACACACTAAAAAAGGGCTAAATCTTTGTAACTAAAATGAAAATAACCCGACATCACGATTATGGAATGGCGTTAGATACAATGCCAGATGAAAAGGGTATAGTTACAGACAACTTTTATTTCAGTTTATATGAACTTGATAATGGAAATATCATATGTATACATACTTATAAATCATACAATGAGAAAACGAAAACTTATGAATGGAATGAATTTGGGTCAGTAGATAATGATGGAAATGATATAATTGTTGGACCGTATAGTATTTCATATTCTCAAGACTACACTTTTGGTGAGGAGTTTTTTGCTTGGCATCATAGAGATTTGAATACTAAACATAATTATGATGAACTTAAATGGCCAACTCAAGAAGAGGAGGACCTGGTAATTGATTTTTATGAGAAGAACATAAAACCTTTATATGATTAGTTCTCTTATGTTAAAAATTAATTATTAATAATGGCTTGGACGTATAAATTAGACTCAGTTTATATTTATAACTCAGTTGGAAATATTGTTTTACTTAAATTTTAATTTTAACTTGATTAAATTGTAAAAATCGATTGCTATGAATGATCTATTAGAGAATCTATCTTATTTTTTGAGAAACGATGATATAACTCGTTTTAATATTCCTATTTACCAAAGATCATATGAATGGAAAAAGCAACAAGTTGATCAATTCTTAGAAGATATTGAAGGACTAATGGATGATGATACTAAAGGTTCATATCACTTTCTTGGTATGATCGTTTACGTAAATAAAGAAGATGATGATGGAGAAGTTGAAATTATTGATGGTCAACAAAGAATTACCTCTTATTTACTTCTTTGTGTCCTTGTTCTTGATTGGATAGAGTATGAGTCGTATAGAGATCATAACCATATTCGCTTCAATGACGATCAACTTAAAAGTATAGATAGATCTTATAAAGATCTTACGGAAATTGTTTATCAAGAAGAATCTTTGGATAGAAAGGTGATTCAGAAACAATACTTCGCACCAAAGCTTTACACTGATAACACCTATAAGAAGGATGCAGAAATGACTCAATATTTATTAAAAGACATCGAGGAGGTTAAAGCTGATTTAAAAAATGATGGAAGAGATATTAGTACAGCAACGAGTCCCTTAACTATAAGAATGAGGCTCTTTAATCCAGTAAAAGGAAAAAAGGCAATTATAAAAGATCTTAACATAAGAACTGCCAAAAGCAGACCTATATATAAAAATCAAAATTATTTTGTTGAATGGTTAAAGGAAAAAATCACCTCAGTTGAAAATAAAAATGACAGATTTAAAAAGCTGACTAAATTGTCAGATGTTCTAATAAAAAAAATTAAAATAATTCCTTTTAGAACAAAAAACCATACTGAAGCTTTTACTTTATTTGAAGTTCTAAATGATAGGGGTCTTCAGGTTTCACAGGCTGATTTATTAAAAAACTTATGTATTAGACGTGGTAAAACACAGGAAGAAAAACAAGAATTATATGATTGTTGGCAAGAAGTAATTGATAAGAACTTATCAGAAAATAACAAAATTACATTTCTTAGAACCGCTTACAATTCAAGAAACTCTTTTATAAGACAGAAAGATGTATATAAATCATATAAATCTCTAATAGATTCTATGGACCTTATATCATTAAAGAAATATATAAATGAAGAGATTAACTTAGACGCATTAAATTATAATATATGTATTCTTGAATCGACAGATACAATTAGTGATTTACAACCAAATCTTGAGAAATATATAGCTCTTTTACATCATTCAGATACCGTACAATGGCGAACTATTCTATTAGCTGTATTAAGAAAATACAATGATCCAAAAACAAATAGAGAGAAACAGTCAAAATTGGTTGACATTGTTGCCGAGGTATTTGAGATAATATTTAGTCTGGTTGCTGATAAAAATGCAAGATTCAATATTATAGAGAACATTTTTCCTGCATATGCCAAGAAAATTAATGATGGAGATTCATATTATTTGATACTTCAGGAGATTCAAAAATTTAAAAATGGAAAAAAATTAACATTTAATAATGTACAGATTGATGCAAGAGAATTTGAAAATAATAAATTTTGTTCATTGATCTTATTGATGCATAGATTTAATATGGACAAAGAAGCTGTAAAAACTAAAAAATGGACAGTTGAGCACATCTTGCCCCAAAAGCCGATTTCAAAGGATTGGAAAGCATCTTATCCTGACCTATTTGTAAAGGATAACAAGAAGAAGGATGATGCTTTTGAGAAAAATGTTTATAATATTGGGAATATGATTCTTGTTGATGATAAACAAAACAAGTCTTTAGGTAACCTTTCATTTGAAAAAAAGAAGAAGAAACTATTAGATAATAATGTTGTTGATGTTATAAATGAAAAAAGTAAATATAATTACACAAATGTAAAAGAGTGGATTCCAAATGTTATTTCTGAAAGAAAAAAAGAAATAATTCTTAATATAAGTAAAACTTTTAAAGGTATTAAGTTTTGAATTTTTCTAAATAAGGAACTACCCATATATAATATCGAAAAAACTTGTGAAGTTTATTAAAATAGATACTTAACAAGATATTATGAGTTTTTAGTCTACGATTTATCTCCTAAATTACTAAAAGTATTTTCAATTTCCTTTAGAGCTTTTATTTGTGCTTCATTTAATTGACCCTTTTGATTTTTAATTTCAATATTTACTCCATCAACACTTATATTATTTTCTACCATACTATATTTAGAATTTTCACCAAATAGTTCAGGATGTCTTTTTGGATCAGGTTCGTTAGCACCTTTTGATAAATTACAATCCCTACACAAAATTTGAAGATTCATAAATGAGTTGTCTCTATATTTTGAGAATGGGAATATATGGTCAATATGTAAATCTTCTGTATCACCACAATAATTGCATTGATAATCATATTTCCTAAAGAGCATTTCTTTAGTTGTCTTATTTAGTTTTCTACCAGCAGTATTTCTTCTTTTTTGATAAAGCTGTTCTAATGTGATTCCTTTTCTTTCTGCATAGGCTTTGTCTTGTCTTCCTTTCTTAGCTGCTGCTGCTGGTAAGGCAAATATCATCCAAATTATAAATCCAATTAGAGCAATTAAGCCTGACTGTGGAGTCATATCCCATTCAGTTTGCAGTATAGTTGTGTAAAGCTCAAACTCCATATATCTAAATTTAACAAATCTTAAGTTAAGTGTAGATCACATTCTTATGTAGAATGTTAATTATTTTAAAAGATTGAAGTTGTTATAATACTTGGAAAAGTCTAACTCTTTACCTTTATTCTTATATATCCATCTATTTTCTTTTTCATCAGGATATATAAAAATATTGAAAATATTTTGAGCATTTTTTTTTGATTCAATAAGGTTATTGGAAATCATTTCTTTTATATCCAATGATGGTACTATAAGAAAATTTCTGTTTTTACCCATCATCTTTCTTCTTGGCAACACATAGCAAACAAAGATGTAGTATGTGTTAGAGCTATATATCATTTTATTTTCATCAATATCAAACCAGTAATATCTTTCTCTTTGAAAAGTAGAAGTTTTTACTTGGACTTGAATTGATAAATTGTTTTTCTGAGCAATAAAGTCCAAACCCTTATCTTTCATTGGAAGATATATCTGAAAATTGTGTTGTTTCGCTAAAACATCAATTATTTGCAACTCCCCAATGTGACCTATTCCAGACATATTTTTTATTCTGTAAAGTTCTTAAACTTTTTTAATGCACTTATGTATGAATTATGACTCTTTTTTCCAAATTCAGACTCATTACCGCTTGGACCATATTTTTCTACATAATCATCAATGTTTTTGTAAAGAGTATTGATTGATATGTTTTCTCTTTCACATACTGTTTCAACTCTTTTAATATAATCATAAACTGTAGAAGGTTTTCCTGATGGAGTGGACACACTGTAACCTTGTTTAACTAAATAGTTTTCAAAATCTTGTAACATATCTAAATTTAGTTAATTTAAATAAGAGTACAAGCCTAATACGAATTGCAGTTGATATAGTAATTATATAACTTTAGAATAATTATTATGAGTTACCAAGATTATTTAGAACACTTTTTTAAACAAAGATCTGCGTCCTTTAAACTTAAAGGGGTAGATGTAGATCTGAATAAACAATCATTTGTTCATTCATACATAGAATGTGGTTTTGGCTCTCTTCCTAAAGATTCTATTTGGATTGAAAAATGGGATGGCGAGATAAATGAGTCAGGATATTCAAAACTTGAAAACAAAGGTGAGTATGATTTTAGCGGAACAATTAAGTTACATTTTATAGACTTTAATTTTTCGGTGAGACATTTATCTGAGGAAAATATTAAAAACTATAAAAAATATATGAGTGGAGATCAAGGCTTATACGATGGGGATTGGGATACGCATTTTCACGATGATAATGTAGGAAAGCACATTGGTACTCCGTATCAATTTGCGAAGGGTAATTTTACAATAGATAATATGGAGTTTGAAGATTATTTAATACTTGATCCTGATTTTTATTCTGAATATGGTGGTGGGAATGTATGGGCAGAGCCTTGGAATGGACGTTATAATCAAGAGGAGTATAAAGGCTATAGGATCTTTCATCCAACCAAGAAAAAGTTTGTTCGTGTCTCGTTAAGTGCTGATGCATATTTTGGAGATCCACATTTATTTTTGGATGTATCATTGAAAGACAAAAAGCAGGTAGAAAAATTATCAGGGATTTTTGATGGACAAACAGAATTTAAATACGGAATTGATGTTCAAGATTATATCTCAAGACTTAAGCTATGAACCTACATCCAAACTACATAAAAGCATTAGAGGATCACTATAAAGATTTTAGTTACAGTGAAACTATTCAAATGATCAAAAAGAATAGACTATACTTAGCATCCAGTTCTAAATATACAATTCAATCACTACCTAAAGACAGGGTTTGGGTATCAGATTTAGATCTTGAAAAGTTTGGCTGGGATGCCTTTGATATTAAGGTGCTTCTAACTAATAGTAATGAAGAATTTGAACACGATTCTGAATCTATTGACGGATTGTGGGTTAGTCATGAAAAAGCAAATCTATATATAAAAAACTGGAACAATGATGATTGGTGGGAGGATGAAAAGAACAACAGAAAATTAGAAAAAATAGAGGAAAATTTTCAAGCAAGTATTGGTGAAAAATATAAAGGTGTAATTTATAATCACTTAATTGATATTTCATCATTAACAATGAATGATGGAGATATAAAGTCAATAGTTAATTCTATTGAAGATAAGAGTGACTTTGAAGATAAATTGAAGAACAAAGAAATTGAAATTCCAGTTTTTGAGCATTTTTTAATAGAAGAACCTTCTCCTGATATTAGAATTTATTTTTTAGAAATAAGTAATGAAAATAATCAGAGGATCGAAATTATAACTTTTATAAAAGACTATGTAGGTAAGGGAAATCTTAATGATGGCACACTTGAAATTGAACCAGTTTTTGGTGAAATTTGTGGGCATTTAAAAAATACAGGAGAAAAAGATGTAAAGTTTATAAACCCATTTAATGGAAAATGGGAAAATATTCTTCTTGAATGTTATGATACTTCTTCTTATAGAGAATCTTTTGAAAACTATAATTACACTCATCATTTAAGTGATGATAATTTTGACTTTTCTAAAGATTTCCCAGAGGAAGATAAATTAAATAAAGCCCTAAAACTTCATCTTGAGAATATTAAAAAGTACGGTAAAGAATGAAACTACATCCTAATTATAAGAAAGCCTTAGAGGAAAGATATTCAAGCTATAGTTTGAATGAATTCGATAAAGAAGCTGAGGATTCGCACTTGTATATTGAAAATACACAGACTTTTATTGCAAGAACATTTTATGAAGAACCAAAAGTAACAATTATTAGAGATGAGTATGAAGAGTACTACTATGGGCACAAATATGAAGGTAAAGTAAAGGAAGAGTTTGAAATTATTAAATACGGGTATCATTTTGATCGAGAAATTGATAAAAGTCCTATAGGTAAAGAAATTCTTTCAAAAACATTCGCATTAAAAGATAAATTAAAAGATAAACATCCAGACTGGGGTTTTTATGATTTTCATCAAAAAGTTTTATTTATGGATGATGATAAGTATTTTGGAGCAATAGAGGGTGGTTATGTTGATTCTTGGTCATATACAATTACTAAGTCTGAGGGATGGGTAAAAGGTGAATCTTATGGTCCAGAGCTTATATGTCAGGGAGATTTTAATTTTTCATATCAATATGAAGACTATCCCTATCTTGAGAATGGTAACCCTTTTTCCATTTTAAATGCTGAAAGTGGTCAATATGAAAATGTCTATTTGGAATTTGCTGATCATTCATATATGAATTTTTGTAATTGTAAGCCTAAAGGATTGAACCATTCAGGTGAACTTTATATCGAAATCTTTGAGAATATTAAAAAATTTGGTAAAGAATGAAACTTCATCTCTAATTTAAGAATTTCTTAATTTGGTTAAATATCTTGTATACTTATTCATTAGAGAAAGTTTAAAATGTATGCGTTTAATTATATCCTTTTCAGTAACATCGTTTTGCTTATTCATTGAAAGACTTAAACGACGTATATCATTATTTAAATCATATATACGCATACCTACATAATTGAAGTGTCTATCCTTCCTCTTTCTATTTTCACAAATATTTAATTTCACAAAAATAAATTTAACAAATCTTAAGTTAAGTATGGGTTACTTTCTAATGTAGTAGGTACTCTTTTAATTAAGAGAGGGTTTTTTAATTATTAGCAAAATCCCAATTTGTACCCATTTCTATATTTGCAGCTTTTTTAAAATCCTCATATATATCCATTTTTATTGAACCTGCAGTATCTTTTTGGGTAATTTCAATTTGGTCCATTGTAAATTTTTTTCCTTCAAACTCAAAATAAATTTTTATCCACTTTCGTTTTGTAGAACCAATAACCGGCTTTGGTCTTTCTAAAATTTTTAATTTATACTTATCTAATTCTTTCCAAAAAATTCTAATAGACTCAAACTTTGATTTTTTTTGATTTTCAGGAACTACCAATAAACTATCAGCAAGAATTCCATATATATATCTTCGAGTTGGGACAGCAAGTGCTAAAAAAGGATTAACTATCACTGCAGCCGCAACGATTGATGAATTAGTAGTAGCAATGAAAGAGTCTATAATTTTTGAGTTAGGATTTATATTATGAGGGGTTAAAGCATCAATATTTGCTTGAATTTTTTTTTGAATTTGTTCTTCAGATGGTTTAAAAAGACCCATAGTGTATAAATATAAAAAATTAATTACTAATTATTCCTATCCATATACGTTTGTATTTCCTAACCATTCTACAATAGAAAGTAACTTATATTTAAATTAAGATTAAAAATTAGATATAAAAGATTACTCGTAAAACAGACCTGGAATAAAAATAGAGGCAAAAAGATAGACTGCTGAAAGGTCAAATATCACAGTAGATAAAGTAAGGTTAGTCTTATGAAGTCCTTTTAGCTTTGTGTTACCCATTAAAATATTTAAAATTGTCAAAGGAATTAAAAGAAGCAGATAAAAAGTAATAAGTAATAAGGGACCCATCAAAAACCCTCCAAATATCTGTAAAAAACCTAATGAAGCCTCTTGATCAATACCATTTATTAAATTACTTATCAAATAAAATACTCCAAAAATTATAAATCTCTGAACATAATTAAGACTATCTCTTATCTTCAATAATTTCATATCTCTAATTTAGAAAAGTGTAGTATAGTCTTGTTTCGCATTGGCTATAACTTTATCTATAAGTGGTTTTAAATAAGCCCTTCTTCCTTCAAGTAATTCAAATTGTATGTTTTTGTCAGCCGAATATGTTACAGTAGCTATTATTAATCTTCTTTTTCCATTATTGTTAACATCATCAACTAAATAGATATCATTTATAATTTTTTCATATTTATCTTCAACTATAATAGTCCCAATAAAACCTCTTGCCCCAAAAACATTAGATCTTCTTATTTCTTTATAATGAATAAATTCAGTGGGTGGTTTACTTTCGTCTCCTTGCCAATAAGAAAGTTGACCAACTTTTTGAGATTCAAACTCCAAGATTTTCTCAATATCAAAATCTAATTGATTTTTTTTTAGAAAAACACCTTCTTTTCTAATTACTGAACCTAATAGAGTAATATTACTTCTGATTCCATCCTCTGAAATATTTAACATGCTTATTGGTCTGTCACAAGGTCCATAAAAATCACATTCTTTAGAGTTATTGTTAAACAAAAATTCATGAGGTGCTCTATATTGTATATTCCACCTTCTTCTTGTTTCATATTTTCTTCTTAAACTATTATCTGCAAAAAACTCATAATCTTGACCATAATCATAGGCAAGAATTGGATTTTTTGCTATAGCTATAGCTGCATCCTTATCTAAATTATATTTAAAAATATCTCTGTTTAATCTATTTTGCTCTCTAATTGCATTAGCTTGAGCAAGGGCTCCGTAATCTATAGTTTCTATTGTTTGATTTATATCAACTTCACCTGAAATATTAATGGAAGAAGTGATGTCAATATCTCCTTTAATGTAATAATCAGAATATTGAGAGTAAGAATTAAATGATAAAAGGGTTAGTAATAGTAGAACAAGTTTTCTCATATCTCTAATTTTTAATCTTAATTAACACAACATACTTTGATATTTCTTTTATTTGCTCTGTAAGTGGTAGTGCTTCAAGTTTACTGCTTGATGGTAGATCAATACTTTTTGGCAATACATCTATTAAATTTAATACATAGCTCGACTTAATTGTGTAACCAACATTGTCAGCAATGTCTTTTCTTATTACAGCACTGTTAATTCCAATAAAATTTCCTTTATTATCAAATAGTGGACCTCCTGAATTACCTCCTTGAATTGGTGCGCTTATTTGATATGTAGTTATATCTCCTTGAAATCCTGATTTAGAATTAATAATCCCATCTGTAACTTTAATTTCTTTCCCCATTACCGATAGAGCCATAGGATAACCATATGCATAAACAGTAGTTCCAACATCACTTGATCTTGATTTAAAGTTGTAAGGTAAGTCATCAACGCCATCAAAATTCATATCAAATATTTTAATGATTGCTAAATCATTCACTTTATCTACTTGAACAATTTCAGCATTAAAATTTTGAATTTCATCATTCAATATAAACTCTACTTCTATTTGATTAGCATCTTCTATAACGTGGTTATTGGTAACTATATAACCTGATTCAGAAATTATTAGGCCCGAACCATTTCCCGACCATTCGTTTGAGCCATCTTGTTTAGGGCTTAAATTATCATTTATGGGGTAACTTTTAATAGCAAAAAACTCTTCACCGTTTGATGAGCAATTTAATAATCTACTATTTTCAAGAATACATCTATAAGAAGAATCATAACCTTTTTGTCTTATTAAAAAGATTTTATCAGTTCCCATTGGCTCACCTGTAGCTACAATATCTCCAACTCTAAATCCATTTCTTTGATATAATTTTTTTACATCTTCATTAAGAAATTCTATTATCTTTTCCTCATAAAGATTACTTGAACTATTTTTTACTACAGAAGCCTTAAGATAAGGCCCAGTGATATTTTCTTGAAATATCCAGATTCCTTCTACAGGATTTAGTCTATTAGAATCTAAATATTTTCTAACATCTGTTTCAATAGTTTCACTGTTTTGAATGCCAGTAGCATCTGGAGTAAAAGAGGAGTCAAATACATAATCCTTAAAAATATTACTCGGAATATTACCAAAAGCATTTTTTACAGCCATATTATAGTTTGTTCCTTTCCAAACATCATAGCCATCTCCTCCAGAGAATTGATAGATTTCCTTTTCACAATCTAAAACTTTAAAATTTACCTCACCTCTCCATTTAGGAGCAACTGATGGAGTTACTAATACTGTAATTACTTCACATTGATTGTTTACCTCTTCTATAGAATTAACAACCTGAAATCCCTTTAATTTAAAAAATTTAATAGTTGAGGGAATTATATTATAATATGCTTTCTTATTAAATAGATCTTCAAGACCATATTGTTCTAAACCCCCTAACTCTGGAACATATACATACTTGTAACCATTAAAATTTTGAGAGTAAGAATTAAATGATATAAATATCACTAATAATATCAATAGTTTTTTCATATCTCTAATTTATAAAAAAAGCCTCAATTATATGGGTATTAGTAGATTATAGTAGAAAGGGAAATAACACGAACACTTATCTCCTATAAACACTATTAATTAGTTATAGGGAGATATTCTTGTTTAGAAAGTAAGATATAATTAAATTGAATTTTTCTAAATTATAAATAGTATTATATAAATGCAACAATTTATTTCTTCGTATTTATTAACTAATTTTATAATGTGAAAAAGCTATTATTAATTACACTAATTATTTTATTTAGTTCTTGTGAAAAAGATCCAATTAAGTATACTTTATCTGTCACAGCAAGTCCTCTTGAGGGTGGTTATGTAAATCCTTCTTCTGGGATTTACAATGCAGGTGAAACAGCTACAATAGTTGCAGCACCAAATGAATTCTATTCCTTTAAGAATTGGAGTGGTGGTTGGACAGGTAACTCTCTTTATGTAACAATCACAATGGATGGTGATAAAAATATTAGAGGAAATTTTGAGAAAGTTGATATAGATGAAGATGGTGTTTTAAATGTGAATGATTTGTGTGGAGGAACTCCAAAAGGATCTATAGTAGACGGAACAGGATGTGCTGCATCTCAAAAAGATACAGATGGAGATGGAATCACAGATGATTTAGATATATGTGAGAATACAAGTAGCTCTGTTTCTCTTGTAAGTTCTTCTGGATGTGAAGTTGATCTTTTTTATATAGCAGATAATGGAATTACAATAAAGGCTATTAGTGATGCTCAAGAAGGTATGCAGCAAATGTTCAATGGGCAGCAGTATACAGTAGTTAGTAATAGCCAGCTTCAAAACATGGTAAATACCGGACAAGATTTGACTTATATAGTAACCTCGAAAGTAACTAATATGAATGAGTTATTTAAAGAGAAATCAGTAATCGGTGATATCTCCAGCTGGGATGTTTCAAATGTTTGGAAAATGAGATCTATGTTTGAGGAATCTGATTTCAATGGAGACATATCCTCTTGGGACGTTAGTAATGTTGAAAGGTTTGATATGATGTTCAAGGAATCTGATTTTAATGAAGACATATCCTCTTGGGATGTTTCCTTAAGTTCAAACAATCCAGAGTGTAATACATTAAGTAATGGAACATGTCTAATTAATATGAGGGAAATGTTTACAGATTCAAAATTTAATCAAGACATCTCGTCGTGGGATTTAGGAAAGGTATATGAAGTAACTGGAATGTTTAAAAATTCTGATTTCACTGGAGATGTTTCAAACTGGGACGTGTCAAATGTAATTTACATGAGCGAAATGTTTATGCAGACTGATGGTATTAGTGATATTTCAAACTGGGATGTAAGTGCTGTTAGAACAATGATAAGGCTATTTAAAAACACAACCTTTAATGGAGATATTTCAAACTGGGATGTGTCAAGTGTAACTTCTATGTTTGAAATGTTTATGTACACCTCATTTAATGGAGACATATCCTCTTGGGATGTTTCAAATCTAACTGATATGGGTAGAATATTTTCAGACTCTAAATTTAATCAGGATGTAAGTAGTTGGAATACATCTAATGTAACGAACATGTGGGATGTTTTCAGGTTTACTCCGTTTAATGGGGATGTATCTAACTGGGATGTTTCAAACGTTACTATTATGCAAGGAATGTTTTCATACTCTTCATTCAATAGTGACATTTCTAACTGGGATGTTTCAAACGTTACTAATATGTACTTGATGTTTGATAATACTCCATTTAATCAAAATATTTCAAACTGGGATGTTTCAAACGTTACTATGATGAATGGTATGTTTAGTAAAAGTGATTTTAATGGAGATATGTCCTCTTGGGATGTATCTAATGTTATAAACATGCAATCTATGTTTTTTGGTTCTTCATTTAATCAAGATATTTCTTCGTGGGATGTATCTAATGTTACAAATATGGCTTCAATGTTTTATAATACTCCATTTAATCAAGATATTTCTTCGTGGGATGTGTCTAATGTTATAAATATGTCCTCGATCTTTTACTCTACTCCATTTAATCAAGATATTTCTTCATGGAATGTATCTAATGTTATAAACATGCAATCTATGTTTGGGGAAAGTAACTTTAATCAAGATATATCCAATTGGGATGTATCCAATGTTACAACTATGTTATACATGTTTACTCGGAGTGACTTTAATGGAGATATTTCTTCATGGGATGTATCCAATGTTGAAAATATGTCATATATGTTTGTTTTTAGTGACTTTAATGGAGATTTATCTACATGGGATGTATCCAATGTTGAAAATATGGAAGGAATGTTTTATGGTACTCCATTTAATCAAAACATATCTTCTTGGGACATATCTAATGTTATAAATATGAAATATATGTTTTGGGGTTCTTCATTTAATCAAAATATAGCTTCTTGGGATGTTTTAAATGTTACTAATTGTTCAAATTTTCATGATCTAATAATCTTCAACTCATCCAGTAATATTCCAAACTTTACAAATTGTAGTCCGGACTAAAATAAAAATCCACGGTTATAATGTAAATTATTGTTCATTGTGTTATTTTAAATCTTCGACTACATTCTACGATAGTCTTCGACTATTATCGACTACAAATGTCGAAAACCTTATAATTCCTTGCAAGAGAACGACCATTGGCAAGTACTGAAAACAGGACCCTTTAGCGTTATTTATAAGAGATAAGATACTAATTAGAAGAGACAATTATTTGCCAATACAGAACTTGGAGAATATCGATCCAAGGATATCTTGATCTATATCTATCTTTCCGGTGATAATTGAGATGTTTATAACAGCATCATTAAGGTCAATACTAAGTAAATCACCTGATAATCCTTCTTTTAGCCCTTTCTTTACAGAGTCAATTGCTTTCAATGAATTATTTAAAGCTTCAAGATGCCTTGAATTTGTGATAATTATATTGCTTTGAGATGATAGTTTTAGATTCTTAGAGATCAATTCCTTTAATCCTGATACTAAATCACTATCTAGAGCTGAAATTCTATAAAAAGTAACATTTTCCTGATTAATTAAAGACTTTATCTTGTCTTTGTAAGTATCTGTATTAGAATTATTTAATAAATCAATTTTGTTTTCAACTAAATATACTTGAAGATCATCTCTTAAATAGGATTTTACCTCATTAATTAGCTCATTTTCAGTAATATCTGACCTATCAAATAGATAAATTAGTATCCTCGAGGAGTCAATTTTACTTTTTGCTCTAGCAACACCTATAGATTCTATCTCATCTGTTGTTTCTCGAATACCTGCAGTATCAATAAATCTATATTTAACACCATTTATATTCGTTACATCTTCTATTGCATCCCTTGTTGTACCTGGAATATTTGACACTATTGCCTTATCCTCATTAACTATAGCATTTAATAGGGATGATTTTCCTGCATTAGGTTTTCCAGCAATTGTTACTGTTACTCCTTCTTTTATAACATTTCCATAGGTAAACGAGTCAATTAAGCTTGATAGTTTATTCTCTAATTCATTTAAGAGTGTTTTTAAATCACTTCTATCTGCAAACTCTACATCTTCTTCAGAGAAATCAAGTTCTAGCTCTATAAGTGACTTAAAATGAATAAGTTTCTCCCTTAATACTTCAATCTCATCTGAATATCCACCTCTCATTTGTTCCATAGCTACTCTATGTTCCTCTTTTGACTCTGAGGCAATTAAGTCACCAACAGCTTCAGCTTGAGATAAATCTTTCTTATTATTTAAATATGCTCTTAGGGTAAATTCTCCAGGAGATGCAAGTCTTACGTCAGCATCTGTAAAAAGAGTGAGTATTCTTTGTTGTATGTAATTAGATCCATGACAAGAAATTTCAATTACATTCTCACCAGTGTAGGAGTAGGGTGCCTTATAAACACTAACTACCACCTCATCAATGACTTCATCTTTTTCTATTAAATCTCCATAACTTATTGAGTAACCACTAGATTCAGAAAGTTTTTTTCCTGATTTAGATTTAAAGAATAAATCTGTTTTAGAAAGAGCGTCTTCTCCAGATAATCTTATAATAGCAATTGCACCAGAACCTGGAGCAGATGATAGAGCTATAATAGTCCCTTCATTGTACATCATTAAATCACTTTAGTAAAAGTAGCTCTGTTCTTATGTTGATTGTTCTCATAATTCTTCCAGAGTTGTTGAATAGCTGCATTTTCTATTAATTCAGGATTAGTCTCAACTTCTGTTATTCCAAACTTATTGTAAAACTTTTGAAGCTCATTAAACAGAATAGCTATAACCCCTTTATTTTGAAAATCAGGTCTAACCCCAATAAGATAAAGAGACCCTTTGTGATTGAAGTTCTTTGCATGAAGTAACCTTAACTTACCAATGAAATCAACTTTACCATTTATTTTCTTTAAAGCATTAGAGAAAGAGGGCATTGTAATTGCAAATGCTACTAGCTCATCATTTTCATCAGTAACACATTTTATAAAGCCAGGGTTAATGTATTTTAAAAATCTGTTCTTGTAATGATCTATCTGATATTCTTGTATTGGAACAAATGTTTGAAGTTTATCGTAGGTTTTACCAAGTAAATAGAACATTTGATCTACATAGGGAACTATTTGTTCAGTCTTAGTAAAGTTTAATTTCTTAAGCTTATATCTTTTTAATATTAAGTCTGAAAATTTCTTAATTTTTTCGGGCGCATCATCATAGTTTTCAATCTTAAGTTCATATTCAACCCATTCTGCAAGCTTATTGTACCCATGTTCAATCATGTGATCCTTATAGTATGGATGATTATAAAGAGTAATCATGGTATTTTTTTTCTCAAAACCTTTTATAAGCATTCCAGCTTTATCCATGTTAGAGAAACCAACAGGTCCTTCGATGAATTCTAGATTATTTTTAGTTCCAATTTCTATTACTTTTTCAAGAAGAGCTTTTGAGACTTCCTTATTATCAACAAAATCAAACCAACCAAATCTTACTTTTTTCTTTTTAAGATCATTAATTTCAACCCAGTTAATAAGACCAGCGATTCTTCCAACTATTTCCCCATCTATGTAAGCTAGGAAATAATGAGCTATAGCATTATTAAAAACGGGGTTAATCTCTTTATCTAAAACTTCTAACTCTTCTTTTGTAATAGGAGCGACCCAATACTTTGAGTCTTTGTAAAGATCATGTGGAAACATGACAAATTCTTTTAATTCATCACTATTTTTGACTTCTTTTATGGTAATATTTGAGTTGATTTCCATTTAAAAATACAAGTTACCAATAAATAGTTATTTTTCAAGATTTCACTAAATTTGGTAAAGCCACAAATTATGAAGGTTTTAATAATATTTCTTGCTATTTATCTCTTTATCAGGTATTTTATTCCTTCGGTACTCAGAATGATTTTTGCAGATATTTTTAAAACTGCTAAGAAAAAGTCAGATTTTGATAAATCCTCGACAAAAAAGAAGGAAAAAACCAATGAAAAATATGGTGAATATATAGACTATGAGGATATCGATTAATAAAGTTTCAATTAGAAAATCTCTAATACATCTTTACACTGCAATTGGATTTGCAGTTGTTTCATTGATCTTTTATAGTCCTTTGCTAGATGGTAAAAAATTATATCAATCTGACATAAATCAGTACGAGGGAATGTCAAGAGAAATTTCAGATAATAGAGATAATTTTTCTGATGAAATATACTGGATTGATAACGCTTTTGGTGGTATGCCGACATTTCAATTAGGAGCAAAGTTTGCCTATGATATATTAGCTCCGATTCATATGATGTTTAGATTTATACCTAGGCCAGCACACACACTCTTCCTTTATTTGTTAACTATGTATATTCTTTTAATGGTATTAAAAATTCCATGGAGAATTTCAGTTTTAGGTTCTATCGCTTTTGCTTTATCAACATACTTACTAATAATACTTCAGGTTGGACATAATACAAAAGCTCTTGCTATTTCATATATACCGTTGGTTGTAGCAGGCTTATTTCTTTTAAAACAACACAAACTTCTTCCAGGTTTTTTAGTAAGTCTTATAGCTATTTCATTACAAATAAGAGCCAATCATTATCAAATGACTTATTATATGTTGATTCTACTGGGAATATATTTTATAGTATACCTGATTGATTCATATAGAAATAATGATGTTAAAGATTTTCTTAAGTATATGGGAGTATTTATACTTGCTGGAATTTTATCCTTAGGATTAAATGCGCCTAATATTTTATCTACTTATGATTATTCCAAATATTCAACAAGATCTCAAAGTGAATTAAAATTAAATCCTGATGGAACAGAAAAACAAATCTCTTCAGGTCTTGATTATGATTATATTACTCAATACAGCTATGGAGTCTTTGAAAGTCTAAATCTTATAGCTCCAAGAGTTCAAGGAGGTGCATCATCAGAAGACGTAGGAGAAGATTCTAATCTATATGAATTTCTTATAGAAAATAATGTACCAAAACCTCAAGCTGACTCATTTATAAAGTCAGTTCCAACTTATTGGGGTAGTCAACCAATTTTAGAAGCTCCTGCATACATCGGAGCATCCGTTGTTTTTCTTTTCATTTTATCATTGTTTGTAGTTAAAGGTCCTTTTAAATGGTGGTTATTAATATCTTTTTTATTGTCACTGCTGTTATCATGGGGAAAAAACTTTCCGTTACTAACAAACTTCTTTATTGATTATGTTCCTTTCTACAACAAATTTAGGGCTGTATCATCAATTCAAGTTATTCTAGAGTTTGCTGTTCCTTTACTTTCAGTTATAGGGCTTAATAAATTTCTAGCAGATTCAGATTTAAAAAATATAAAAAGATCTCTAGCTACTTTTTCAGTTCCACTAATAATACTTTTTGTAATGAGTGGATCTCTTTCTTTTGCTGGTCTATATGATGATTATTATTCAAACGGCTATGGTCAAGAAATATTTAACCAAATCATAGAAGAAAGAAAAAATATATTCAATAAGGATATTATACGTGCATTGTTGATAGGTGGTATGATATTCATAACTCTAAGATTTTCAAGATTAATTGGAAGGAACTTTACCTTTATTATCGTCGCTATCATCGTATTTTTAGATCTCTTTACAGTAAGTAATAGATATATAGATAAAGAACTATTTATTGATAAATCGATAAACACATATCAATTATCAGAGATTGATAATGAAATACTCACAGATACTCTTGATTATAGAGTTTTTAATTTATCTACTGGATTATCTAATGCTAGTTCTGCATACTACCATAATGCTCTAAATGGATATCATGCAGCTAAGCTTAGACGATTTCAAGAGTATTATGATTATCTAACTTTTCATGATAATAAAAAGTTATTTAACTCATTAAATGTTAAATACTTGATTGGAAAAGATGAACAGAATCAAGATCAGCTATATGAAAATCCTGACGCCCTCGGTAATGCTTGGTCTGTTGACTCATTATTAGTTTTTTATAGCCCCGATCAGTTATTAAGTAAATTAAAAGATACTGACATAAGCAAAGTAGCTCTTGGACTTGAGAATACAATTCCTAAAGATTTACCTCAATCTTTTAATTCTAAAGATTTAATAAAAATTGAGAAAATTAAAAATTCATCATCTAATCTAATATATAATTATAACTCTCTATCAGAACAGTTAATTGTTTTCTCTGAGATTTATTATCCTTCTGGTTGGGAGGTTTATATCGATGGTGAGAAATCAAATTATTTTGACATAAACTATCTATTAAGGGGAATGGTGATTCCAAAAGGAAAACACATAATTGAATTCAATTTTTCCCCAAAAATTGTAAAAACTGGAATTAACATTAGAATAATTACAATTATAATTACCTTTAGTTTAATAGCATATATGCTTTACAAGGAAAAATAAATGGGTATAGTCGTTAGACAGTCTTTTTTAAATCTAATAAGTATAGGGGTAGCCTTTCTTATTGGAGCTGTAAACACACTCTATTTATATCCTACTTTTCTTGGGAGTAAACTTCAAGGTTTAATTATAGCCCTATTAGCTATTTCTAACTTAGTTCAACCTTTTATTTCTTTTGGAACACAACATGCAGTTATTAGATACTATTCTAAATACACAAAGAAGTATGAAAAAGATGGTCTGTTGACTCTATCTATTCTAATTCCACTAGTAATAGTATTGTTATTTATCCCAATATTCTTTGCTTATTATGATCAGATTAGACTTTATCTTTTTCAAAGTGATCAAAGTTTATCTAGATATGCCTATGTTATTCTTTATATAGCAGTTTCAACATCACTGTTTGAAGTCTTCTATTCATGGTTAAGAGTAAAGTTTAAGTCTGTTTTTGGTAATTTTTTAAAAGAGCTATATCCAAGACTACTAATAGCTTTTCTATTAATTTCTTATTCAATGGGTACTTTAGATTTTGAAAACTTTGTATTATTCCTAATCTATGGGTATTACTTAAGACTAATAATTATCATTATCTATTCATTAATAATCATTAAACCAAAGCTTAACCTAAATTTTAAAAAGGATTTTAAAGAGATTTTTAAATACTGTTTATTAATCTTCTTGTCGGGTGCAGCATCAAGTATTATTCTAGACATAGATAAATCAATGCTATCTTCTATACTAACAGTTGAAAATGTTGCTTATTATTCTGTTGCAGTATTTATTGCTGCAGTAATAGAGATTCCAGGAAGAGCAATGTTTCAAATCTTAAGCCCAGTAGTAGCAAATGCCATAAATAAGAATCATTATAAAAAATTAGAAAGTCTTCTTAAAAAAAGCTCTACTAATCTTGTTCTAGTTGCTAGTTTATTTTTCCTTTTAATTAATCTTAATCTAGATGACTTCTACGAAATGTTAAACCAGGATGGATACTCTATTGGAATTCCAATAGTAATAATTGTTTCTTTTGGTAAACTTTACTCAATGTCTATAGGATGTATTAATAATATAATTTCAAATTCTAAATACTATTACTATACATTTTGGTTTTCTTTATTTTCATCTGTATTGGCAGTGGTTTTAAATATTTATTTAATAACAGATTACGGTATTATTGGTGCTGCTTATGCTACTCTCATTGTTTTAACCATAATGAATTCATTAAAAATTTATCTAGTAAAATCTAAATTTAATATACATCCCTATAGTAAGGATACAATTAAAATTATTGTACTTAGTGGAATTGCTTATATCATATTCTCTAACCTACAATTAGATTTTCAGCCTGTTATTAATATAGCAGTAAAATCAACATTAATTCTAATACTATACACACTTTCAGCCTATATATTTAGATTAAGTGACGATGTAAATATATTTATAGATAAATTCAATAAGAACTGGTAATTAAATAATTTTACTCTTAAGGTATTGCCCAGTGTATGAATTTTTATTTTTTATTATTTCCTCAGGGCTTCCCTCAGCAACAACTTCACCGCCTTTATCCCCACCTTCTGGACCTAGATCAATAATATGATCTGCACAGGATATCATGTCTAAATTATGTTCAATAACAAGAATAGAATGACCCATTCTTATAAGCTTGTCAAAGGTGTTTAGTAACTTTCTAACATCATGAAAGTGAAGTCCAGTTGTAGGTTCATCAAAAATGAAAAATGTCTTTTCGATTTGATCACCTTTACCTATAAATGATGCTAGTTTAATTCTTTGAGCTTCTCCACCTGATAATGTATTAGATGACTGGCCAAGTGATACATAACCAAGTCCAACAGATTGAAGAGGTAATAATTTACTTACAATTTTTGATTGATTATACTTTCTGAAAAATTGAATTGAATCATCTACAGTCATTTTAAGTAACATGTCTATGCTTACTCCATTATATTTTATAGCAGTTATCTCATCTTTAAATCTCTTCCCCTTGCAGATATCACATTCCAATTCAACATCTGCCATAAATTGCATTTCAATTTTTACTATTCCTTCACCTTTACACTCATCACACCTTCCACCATCAGTGTTGAATGAGAAGAACTTAGATTTAAATCCTTTTGAAATAGACTGGGGTATTTTAGCATAAAGATTACGAATATCATCATAAACCTTAAGATAAGTAACAGGGTTTGATCTAGATGACCTACCAATAGGGTTCTGGTCTATAAATTGTACAGATTTAATTTTACTAAGATTCCCAGATATATCGTTGAATTTACCAGGTTTATGAGAGTAGTCTCTAAAGTAGTTTAATAGGGCAGGATAAATTATTTTTTTTACTAATGTTGATTTACCACTACCCGAAACACCTGTAATCATAGTTAAGCATCCTAGTGGAATCTTTACAGTAATATTTTGTAAATTATTTTCTTTAGCACCATTTACATTTATAAAATAACTGGACTCTCTTCTTGAACTTGGATATTCAATTCGTTCAATTTTATTTAAATATTTAGAGGTTAATGTATCAGATTTTAAAAGCTCTTTTACACTACCTTCTCCAACAACCTCACCACCTAAAGTCCCTGCTTTCGGTCCAATATCTACAATATGATCAGCTGAAAGTATAATTTCTTCATCATGTTCTACAACAATTACAGTATTACCAATGTCTTTCAGATTTTTTAAAATCTTTATTAAGTTATCATTATCTCTAGAGTGTAAACCAATGGATGGTTCATCAAGAATATAAGTTGATCCAACTAAGCTACTACCAAGAGAAGAAGCTAAATTAATTCTTTGTGTCTCTCCACCTGAAAGAGTATTTGCTTTTCTGTTTAATGTTAGATAGCTAAGTCCAACATTCATTAAATAGTCTATTCTATTTTTAACCTCTTTTAAAATTCTACTTGAAACATCCCTGTCTGTCTTATTAAGATTTATCTCCTGAAAGAATTTACTAAGCTTATCAATAGGCATTGATAGAATCTCAGGTAAATTTTTATCATCAATCTTTACAAAATAAGCTTCTTGTCTTAATCTACTCCCTTTACAGTCATTACATAAAGTTTTACCTCTATATCTAGAAAGCAAAACTCTATTTTGAATTTTATAGTTTTTCTTTTCTAAATATTTAAAGAATTTATTAATTCCACCAAAATGTTCATTACCATCCCACAGAACTCTAACTTCTTCTTTTGAGAGTTGGTTGTATGGTTTATATAAAGGGAAATCAAATAATTCAGCGTTATCGATTAGCTTCATGTAATACTTTCTCAAACCAGTTCCTCTCCAGGGAGCAATAGCATCATCATAGACTGATAAACCTTTATTAGGAATTACTAGTTCTTCGTCAATTCCAATAGTTTCTCCAAATCCATCACAATTTTTACATGCTCCAAAAGGATTATTAAAACTAAATAAATGCACAGATGGTTCAATAAATTTTAACCCATCCATTTCATAATTATTTGAAAATGAAACCTCTTCTTTAGTTTCAATATTAAATACTGAGCAAATTCCTTTTCCTTCATAAAAAGATAATTCAACAGAGTCAGCTACTCTAGATTTAAAATCTGAATTATTACTTACTACTAATCTGTCTACTACAAGTTTAAAATTGATTATTTCCTTATTTTCAACATCACTAATATTTATGACTTCATTATCCTTAAATATTCTAACAAAACCTTGTTTTTTTAAGATTTCAAGTTTGTTTAGTGATACTTTTTTTGAAGATGACTCAACTGTAGCTAAAAGTAAGAGTTTGGATTTTATTTTTTGATCTACTATATAATCTACAACATCTGATGTAGAATCTTTTCTTACGATTTTATTTGATTTAGGTGAATATGTTTTACCAATTCTCGCAAATAGTAATTTTAAATAATCATATATTTCTGTTTTAGTTCCAACTGTTGATCTAGGATTTGATGTGTTTATTTTTTGTTCAACTGCTATAGCAGGGGAAATTCCCTTAATATAATCTACTTTAGGTTTATTTAGTTTACCCATAAACTGCCTTGCATAGGAAGAAAGACTTTCAACATATCTTCTTTGACCCTCAGCGTAAAGAGTGTCATATGCAAGTGATGATTTACCAGAGCCTGAAAGTCCTGTTATGACAGTGAATTTATTCCTTGGAATAACGACATCAATATTCTTAAGGTTATGAAGTTTCGCACCTTTTATAATGATATTGTGTTTAGGGTCAATTTTGGATAAGTCTTTCATTAAAGCTTTAAAAATGCAAAATTACTTAATAAGTTTATTAATTATAGACTTCCTACCAATAGTTTTTGTTATAGTGTCATTATCAATATCCCACCCACGAGCTGGACAGAATTCTCTTCCATAAAAAATTATTCTTAGATGAAGACTGTTCCATTTAGATTTAGGGAATAATCTTTTAGCATCTAACTCTGTTTTTTGTACATTTTTTCCTGTAGATAGTCCCCACCTATACATAAGTCTATGTATATGAGTGTCCACAGGGAATGCCGGTTGACCAAAAGCCTGAGAAACAACAACACTAGCTGTTTTATGACCAACAGAAGGAAGCTCTTCTAATTTACTTATATCTTCTGGTACCTTTCCATCATATTTATCAATCAGAATTTTAGATAAATTCCATATTCCTTTAGATTTAGTAGGAGATAATCCAACAGGTTTTATGATACTTCTAATTTCCTCTATGGATAACTTTATCATATCATAAGGGTTATCTGCATTTTTAAATAGAATAGGGGTAATCTGATTAACTTTTTTATCAGTGCTCTGAGCAGACATTAATACAGCAATTAGGAGTGTATATGGATCTTTATGATCAAGTGGAATTTCAAGAGTAGGGTAAATTTCTTCTAATTTATTAATTAAGAAATCAACTTTTTCTTTTAGTTTCATTTACTTACTTTTGAAAAAAAATAATTATGTTAAAAATAGGCGATAAGATACCAAATATAAATGTAACAACACATAAAGGCGAATCTGTAAATCTTTCTGACTTTAAAGGAAAAAAAATTGTTTTATTCTTTTATCCAAGGGCAAATACTCCTGGATGTACAGCTCAAGGTTGTAACTTAAATGACAATTATTCGAGACTTACAGCTCAAGGTTATGAAGTAATTGGTGTAAGTCCTGACACCGTAGATAAACAGAATAAGTTTGCCGATAAGTTTGGATTTAAATATAACCTTTTAGCAGATGATTCAAGGGAACTTATTGATGCATTTGGTGTTTGGGGAAAAAAGAAATTTAGAGGAAATGAATATGAAGGAGTTTTAAGAACTACATTTATTATAAATGAAGAAGGTGTTATTGAAAGAATAATAGATAAAGTAAATACTAAAGAGCATACTGATCAGATAATTGACTAATTATTTATAGCCAAACATCTTTTTCTTAATAATCATTTCAGATATACCTTCAGGAACTTTATCTTCCCAGCCAGGTTGATTATTCTTAATCTGTTTTAAAATATCTTTTGAAAAGATTTTTAAGAATTGTTCATTGAATTCTAGATCACGAATTTTATTATTAACCTTGAAGTATTTGTAGAATTCTTTCATGTTATCTTCAAGTTTAAGGTTATTTGAATCAATTATAACACCATTATCCTTATCAAATAGGGGGTAAAGGTATATTTTCATATTGTTCTTGAAAATATTACCAAAGGCTTCTAAAATCCCACCCTTAAGGTTGTCATAATATTCTTCATCAAAAATCTCAATAAAGTTTCTTACACCCATAGTTAATCCTAATTGTTTCTTTGTATAGGTAGTAAGGTATTGAACAAGTTTAAAATACTCTGAGAAATTAGATATCATAACTTTGTGTCCCATAGAACATAATAGTTTTGCTCTATCAAGGTAATCACTGTCATCAATATCACCAGTAGACCTAAGATTTGAAAGAGTGATTTCAAACACTACTATAGTATTTTCTTCTTTCACCTTTTTTTCTTTCAAAAATGCTTCAAGTGATTTCTTGAACATTTCCTCATTAACTTTAGTAATAGGTCTATAGCTACCTCTAAGTGTTAGAATGTTCTTTTTATATAATACTTGAGCTGGAAGAACATTTGTTCCATTTTCATCAAATATTACTGCATCTGTCATACCTAATCTAACTAACTCAAGGCTAATTAATCTATTATCAACATCTTTAAATAAAGGTCCACTAAAATTAATAGTATCAATTTCAATTGATTGATCATCAAGGTGATCAGTTAAGTACTTCATTAATTTTAATGGCTCGTTGTGTTTGTAGAAAGCACCATAAATAAGATTAACACCCATAATTCCAAGGCTCTCTTGTTGAAGTTTAGCTTCGTTTTGACGAAATCTTAAATGAAGCTTAATTTCAGAATACTCTTCATTAGGATCTGTTTGAAACTTTATTCCCATCCAACCGTGACCTTTAAATTTCTTTGCAAAATCAATAGTAGCGACTGTATTTGCATATACAAAAAAGAATTTATCGGGATTTTTATCTCTAGAAATTCTCTCTTCTAGAAGATTCATCTCATGGTCTAGCATTTTATCAAGACGATTTTGAGTTACATACCTTCCATTATCTTCTTTTCCATAAATACTATCACTGAAAGCTTTATCATACGCACTCATAGATTTAGCAATTGTTCCAGAGGCAGCACCTACACGATAAAAGTTTCTTGCTACTTCTTGACCTGCACCTATTTCAACAAAAGTTCCGTAAATATTCTCATTAAGATTAATTCTGAGAGATTTTCTTTGTACTGAAGGTCTTGATTCGTAATCCTTGTCTCCAGGAAGAATTATGTTCATCGGTTTTTTTGTAAAATTACAAAGATTGTTTAATAAAAGAGAATAAAATATCATAGATTTATATGTGCTTAAAATAACTTTTTTAGGAACAGGCACTTCACAGGGTATACCTGTTATAGGAAGCGACCACCCTGTTTCATTTAGCAAAGATCCTTGTGATAAGAGACTCAGATCTTCAATATTGATAGAATATGATAGTTTTAGTTTTGTCATAGATTGTGGACCCGACTTTCGACAGCAAATGTTAAGAACTAATTGTAAAAAGTTAGATGCTATAATATTTACCCATGAACATGCCGATCATACCACAGGAATTGATGATGTTAGGCCATTTTTTTTTAGACAAGGAAAAATCCCTATTTATCTTCATGAAAGGGTTTTAGAATCACTTCATGAAAGGTTTGCATATATTTTTGATCCAAAACAAAAATATCCGGGAGCTCCTGACTTCGATGTTAATCTTATAAATAAAGAGAATGACTTTGAATTATTTGGTTTAAATATTACCCCAATTGAATCAGTTCATTTGAGATTACCTGTATTAGGCTTTAGAATTGGAAATTTTGCTTATTTAACTGACGTGAAAACAATTTCAGAGACTGAATTAGAAAAGCTTAAAGAGTTAGATATACTTGTAATAAATTCCTTAAGATATGAATCTCATCCATCTCATCTTAATGTCGAAGAAGCATTAGATATAGTTAACTTCATAAAGCCAAAAAACACATATTTCACTCATATTAGTCATAACATGGGATTTCATAAAGAAGTGTGTGATAAACTTCCAGAATCTGTAAACCTAGCTTATGATGGATTAGTTTTAGAAGTAAATTAAATAGCTGTATTATTTAACCACTCAACAAGACTTAACAAGTTTCTTTGATTAATAGTGTGTCCAGAATTATATTTTTCAAAAGTCAGGTTATTATTTTTTGATAATTCTAAAATATAATTTTCTACTAAATCAATAGGAATAACATCATCTTGTAAACCATGAGAACTATATACAAGCAAATCTTTATAGTTATCTAGCTTATTATTTAAATAGGAGGGGTGAATAAATGAACTCATAGGAATTATTCTTCTGAATTTAGAGCTAAAATCAAGACCAAGTTTCCAGCATATGCTTCCACCTTGACTGAATCCAAGAATAGAAATATCCTCTTTGTTTAAATTCTCATTTTCAATATGTCTATCAATATTATCCACTATGTTATTTATACTATCATTTATCTCCTTATAGCGTTTATCTAAATTATTTTCTATAACATCAGAGTAGTCTATGTTAAACCAAGAAAAACCTCCAAAAGGAAGTTTTAATGGAGCCTCTAATGAAATAATTGTCTGATTTTTAGGGAGATATTGTTCTAATGCAAAGAGATCTTCTTTATTGCTTCCGTAACCGTGAAATAAGAAAATACATCCATTTTTATTTTGACCGTCATTAGGTCTTCTAATTAAGTAATCTAAGTCCATAAACTATTTAATGTAGAATTGTTATTGTTGATTGATCCGTATACAATTCCTTTGAGTTTACCTCCCAAATAAGCACAATTTTTTGAGGTAGATAATATGTGTTTATTTGAAAATTCATATGATTTATCTGGGTTGAATAGTGTTAAATCTGCAGGAGATCCTTTCTCAATTGGGTGATCTTCTATTTCAAAAATTGATTTATGTCTAGTCAGTATATCAATTGTTTTTTCAAGTGTAAAATTATTACACATATTACCAAAAACTGATTCAAGACCAATTGAACCAGGAGAGGCAATATCAAATACAACTTTTTTGTTATCTATATCTAAAGGCTCATGCATGCTGGTTAAATAGTCAATTGTTCCGTCAATTAATCCTTCTTTAACCGCTTTGCAATCAATTTCAGATCTAAGGGGTGGGTTAATCTTAAAGTTAGTATTAAACTCCTTTATGTCCTTATCTGAGAATATTAGGTGTGCTAAACTTGTGCTAGCTGTTATATCTAAATTCCTTTTTTTTGCATCTCTGATAAGTTCGACTCCCATTTTTGTGTTAACATATGGAATGTGAAGCTTACCATTAGTATAATTTAATATTTGAATGTCTCTATAAATATTAATTGATTCAGATATATCAGGAATACCTTTGAGTCCAAGTTCAGTGCTGACAATGCTTTCATTTATTACACCATTTTCAGATAAAAATTCATCTTGACAAAATGAAATAACTCTCCCACCAAAGGTTTTAGTGTATTCTAAAGCAATTTTTAATATTGAAGAATCATTTATTGGTTTTTTATAATCGCCATATGCAACGGCACCTGCAAGTTTCATATCATATAGACTTGCTAAATCTTTACCGTTTGAATTAGATGTTAGGTTTGCAACAGGATAAACTTTAGTTGTAGTATTAGTTGATTTTTTCTTTAAAAATTCAACAGCAGAATGGGAATCAACAAGGGGATTACAGTCAGGGTTTAATAAAATAGATGTAAACCCAGAAGAAGCTGCAGTATTTAAACCATTTGAAATACTTTCTCTTTCTTCATACCCGGGTTCTCCAAAACTTACAGAAGTATCCATCCATCCTCTTGAAACATGAAGGTTTTTAAAGTCAAGAATAAGTTTAGATTTAGAGTCAATAGAGTCTGCGATGTCAACAATAACACCATCTTTGACTAATATGTCTTTTTGTTTAAAATTTAAATTACTCTTACTATCTACTAAAGTTGCGGATTTTATGAGTATACTCATCTAGAAAAGAATTTAACAAAATTAACTAAACTTATTTAATTCATGGAGATAATTCAAGTTAAAAATTTTCATACACACCAAGTCCAAAAAGAGCATAGTCATATTTAACAGGATCTATAGGATCCATTTCTCTTAATTTTGAATCAATTTCTTTTACAGACTTATGATCATTTAATTTTCTAGTTAATAAGCCTAAATCCCTTGCTATTCTACCAGTATGAACATCTAAGGGTAGGGAAAGCTCTGATCTATCTATTTTAGTCCATAATCCAAAGTCTACACCTTTTTCACTTGTCCTTACCATCCATCGAAGAAACATATTAAATCTTTTAGCACTTGATCCATCTAGGGGGGAAGGAAGGTGTTTTTTAGTTCGATCAGGGTAATCTAAAGAGAAAAAAATTTCTTTAAATGAGGAGATGCGTTCTTGGAGGTTCTTTCCATTTTCATTATTTGATAATATATGTTCAATACCACCATATTCAATATAAATATTTTTCAAGGATCTAATAAAATAATTAAGATCAATTAAATTAAAAGTTCTATGAATTGATCTATTAGTTTTACTTAAATCTTTACTACTGTGGTTAATTATAAAATCATATGGCGAACCATCCATATAATCAATAATTTTTTTACTGCTGTTAATGATTGATTTTCTATTACCCCAGGAAATAACGGATGTTAAAAAAGCAGAAACCTCTACGTCTTTTTGATTACTAAATTGATGAGGAATAAGAATTGGGTCATCTTTAATAAAAGACTTTGATTCATACTTAAGAGACTTTTCATCTAAAAAATCTTTTAAATCTGGAATATTAACTTTTAATTTTTCCATCAACAATTAAAAGTTTTCTATCGCAAATATTTGCATTACTTTCATTATGTGTTACAATAACAACTGAACAATTATAGTCATCTCTTAATTTAAAAAATAAGTCAAAAAGGATTTTTGAATTCTTTGAATCAAGATTACCTGTAGGTTCATCAGCAAAAATAATTTTAGGTTCATTAATTAATGACCTAGCAATAGCAACTCTTTGTTTTTCCCCACCTGAAAGGGTTGAGGGTTTTTTATGAAGAAAATCAATCAAACCAAAGTATTCTAGTAGTTCTTTAGCTTTATTTTCAGCATTACTATCCTTTTTTATCCATGCAGGAAGACATACATTCTCTATAATGTTTAGCTCTGGTATAAGCTCATGAAATTGAAAAACAAATCCAATCATTTGATTCCTAAGAACTGAAAGATCATTGTTGTTTAAATTAAAAACATCTTGATTATTTATAAATAAAGAAGAATTACTTTGGGTATCGGGATTATCAAGTGTGCTAAGGATATTCAATAAAGTAGTCTTTCCAGCTCCAGACATTCCTGAAATTGCAACAACCTCTGATTTTTTTATTTCAATGTTTATATTATCAAGAACTTTTTTTCCTTGAAATGTTTTTGAAATATTTTTAGCTGATAATAAGATTTCCATACTTTTACAATATTAATCTTTTAGTTTAAAATCTGAAAATGAATAGAGTCATATATTTAGGTGGTGGTTGTTTTTGGTGTATTGAGTCAGTATTTAAAAAAGTGAAGGGCATAGTAGCAATTTCACCAGGCTATATGGGTGGTGATAACCCAAACCCAACTTATGAAGAGGTTTGTGAAGGATATACAAATCATGTTGAAGTAGTAAAGATTGAATATGATGATAATATTAATATTTCACAGATATTAAGTATTTTCTTTGTTGTTCACGATCCAACCTCTATAAATAGACAAGGTGCAGATGTAGGTACTCAGTATAGATCTGCTATATTCTGTAATACAGAGGAGAGATCATTAATTGTTGATTTTATTCAATATCTGGAAAAGGAAAATATTTTCAAAGATAAGATTGTAACAGAAGTTAATAATATTGGAGATTTTTATGTGGCTGAAGAATATCACCATGATTACTTTACAAAAAATCCTGAAAATGCTTATTGTCAAGCAGTTATAAATCCAAAACTTGCAAAATTAAGAGTAAACTTTAGTGATTTAATCTCTGAATAAAAAACCAAACCCGAAGAAGGTCAAAAATCTTTTAACAAATTGAAAAAAGAATTTGAATTGAAAGAAAATGAAACCAAAGAATAATAATAAAACTTGGTAAATAGGAGTTAAAACTATAATCCTAATAATAATTTTAAAAAAAGAATTAATGTTAATATCTCCAATTAAGTATTCTGTTAATGGTCCTGAAATATAGGCGCTTGTTGAACCCGTAACAGCAAATACAACTATAATTACCACTATTTGAAAGTTGGAAGTTATTCCCCATCTCTCTTTTAGTTTCTTCATTACCCTAAAATCTCATTAATTTTATCTGCAAGTTCAACACCAATCCTATCCTGTGCTTCATTAGTAGCTGCACCAATATGGGGTGTTAAAGATATACTTGAATTCATAAGAATCTTAATGCTCGGCTTAGGTTCATTTTCAAATGTATCAATACCTGCAAAACCAACCTTTCCTGTTTCAATATTTTTAATAAGCTCATCTTCATTAAGTATTCCTCCTCTTGATAAATTAAGTACTCCAACACCATTTTTCATTAGTGAGAATTCTTTAGAGTCAATTATATATTTATCAGAAGCTGGAATATGAACTGTAATAAAGTCTGATGATTTTAACAAATTTTCATATGATGAAGAAGATAGTTTAAACGTATTACTCTGACCATCAAAAAAGTCAATTGTTAAACTAACCTCTTTATTAAACTTATCAAAGAAAATAATATTCATTCCTATTCCAATTCCTATTTTAGCAACTTCTTGACCAATTCTTCCAAAACCAATAATACCAAGTGTTTTACCCGAAAGTTCAGTTCCTTTAGCATAAGATTTTTTTAAATCTTTAAACTTAGAATCCCCATCAAGAGGCATTGATCTATTAGATTCATGTAGAAATCTAACACAACTAAATAAATGAGAGAAAACAAGCTCAGCAACAGATTTTGAAGATGCTGCAGGTGTATTTATTACTTGAAGACCTTTGGATTTTGCATAATCAACATCAATATTATCCATTCCAACCCCACCTCTTCCAATAATCTTTAATGATGGACAATTATCAATAATATCTTTTCTTACCTGTGTAGCGCTTCTTACTAATAAAGAAGTAATGGAGTTAGTATTTATATAATCTACAAGCTGTTCTTGAGCTACTTTGGTAAGATCAACACTAAAACCATATTCTTCAAGTTTATTTATTCCTGACTCAGATATACCATCGTTTGCAAGTACTTTCATAATTAATTATTATTTGATTCAAATTCATTCATACACTTAATTAATAGCTCTACACTTTCAGTAGGAAGCGCATTGTAAATAGAGGCTCTATATCCACCAACAGACCTATGTCCATTAATTCCTGATATATTATTTTCACTACATATTTTATTAAATAATTCTCCATCAAAACCTTCATTCAGATTGAAAGTTGCATTCATTTGGCTTCTATCTTCTGTATTTGCAAAGCCCGTAAAACATTTATTCTTATCTATTTCATTATAAATTAAATCTGATTTAAGCTTATTGTTTAGTCCTATAGAATCAAGGCCTTGGTCTTTAACTAGTCTTAGGTTTAGAAGTACACAATAGATAGGAAATACTGGAGGTGTATTAAAAGAGCTGTCTTTGTCTATATGTATTTTATAACTAAGCATTGAAGGAACCTCTCTGTTTATTTTATCTAATAAACTATTTTTGATTAGGACCATTGTTACACCTGCTGGTCCAAGATTCTTTTGAGCACCAGCATAAATTAAATCAAATTCTGAAAAATTAATTTTTCTTGAAAAAATATCAGAACTCATATCTGCAAATAAAGGAGACTTAGTATCAGGAAAATCATGAAATTGAGTTCCAAATATTGTATTATTTGAAGTTAAATGTAAATAGTCATAAGAATCATTTATATCATATTCTTTTGGAATATAATTGAAATTTTTATCAGCAGAAGAAGCAATTTCAGATACTTTTCCAAACATTTTAGCTTCTTTTATAGCTTTTGATGACCAGCTTCCGGTATTTATATAAGCTGCATCTTTATTAAGAAAGTTATAGGCAGTCATAAGAAACTGAAGGCTAGCTCCACCTTGAAGATACAAACAAGAATATTCTTCATTATTAAGTCCTGCAATTTCTAATGCTGTAGATCTACACTCCTCTAAAACATCTATAAAGTCTTTACTTCTATGAGAGATTTCTAGAATTGATAAGCCAGAGTTGTTAAAATCTTTAACAGCAGAAGAAGCTTCATTAAAGACTTTATCTGGTAAAATTGAGGGGCCGGCACTGAAATTATGTACTGTTTTATTCATAAATATTCGCAAATATCTGAACTTACTTTCAATAATCAATTACACTAATTTTAAATTATGTAAAAATTGTTAACAAAGATTAAACAATACGTCTTATTTTTGCTCAAATTAAAGATGGCAATAATAATAACAGATGAATGTATTAATTGTGGAGCCTGTGAACCAGAGTGTCCTAATAATGCTATTTATGAAGGTCAGGAGAATTGGAATTACAGTAAAGGTACTAATCTTAAAGGAGATGTTGTCTTACCGAATGGTAACAAGGTAAACTCCGATATAGACAATGCTCCTGTATCTGATGAATTCTACTTTATAGTACCTGACAAATGTACAGAGTGTATGGGTTTTCACGAAGAACCTCAATGTGCTGCTGTTTGTCCTGTTGATTGTTGTGTTCCAGATGATAACAATGTAGAGACGGAAAATGAACTTCTGTCAAAACAGAAATTTATGCATGATTAATAAATGAAAGTAGGAATCGTAGGATTACCCAATGTAGGTAAATCAACTCTTTTTAATTGTCTTTCTCAGAGTAAAGCTCAGAGTGAAAACTATCCGTTTTGTACAATAGATCCAAATGTCAGTATAGTTAATGTGCCAGATACTAGACTAGATAAGTTATCTGGTTTAATAAATCCAGAAAAAATAATTCCTACAAATGTTAAAATTGTAGATATAGCAGGATTAGTTAAAGGAGCTAGTAAGGGAGAAGGCTTAGGTAATAAATTTTTGTCTAACATAAGAGAGACTGATGCAATAATCCATGTTTTAAGATGCTTTGATGATCCAAACATTATTCATGTAGATGGAAAAATCAACCCTCTCTCTGACAAAGAGGTTGTTGAATATGAATTAATTCTTAAGGACATAGAGATAGTTGATAAAAGATTGGATAAAATCAAAAAAACCTTAAGATCTGGAAGCGGTGAATCTAAAAAGGAAATTGAAGTATTAGAAGATGTCAAATTACAACTTGAAAATATTTCTGTAGCTAGAAGTGATTATTCTAATGACCAGTTTGAAGACTATATTAAACCTCTTGAATTGATTTCTTTTAAGCCAATCCTTTATGTTTGTAATGTTGGAGAAAATGATGTTACATCAGGAAATGATTATGTAGATCAAGTGAGAAAGGAAATCGGTAATAAAGATTCAGAGATAATTATAATATCAGCTAAAATAGAATCTGAAATAAATGAGTTAGATTCTTTTGAAGAGAAAAAAATATTTCTTGATGATCTTGGTCTTGATGATTCTGGTTCTAATAAACTTATAAGAGCTTCTTATAAGTTATTAAATCTACATAGTTATTTTACTGCTGGAGTAAAAGAGGTTAGAGGATGGACAATTAAAATTGGAGATTCTGCCTATGATGCAGCTGGTCAAATTCACACTGATTTTCAGAAAGGTTTTATATGTGCTGAAGTTATTAGTTATAGTGACTATGTTGAATATGGCTCTGAAGCTAAGGTAAAAGAAGCTGGGAAAATGAGATTAGAGGGTAAGGAGTATATAGTATCAGACGGAGACATAATGCACTTTAGGTTTAACATTTAGTATATTTATAAAAATGGCAACCACATCAAATTATACTGAAGAAAATATTAAATCTCTTGATTGGAGAGAACATATTAGACTTCGCCCTGGAATGTATATTGGAAAATCTGGTGATGGATCTTCTCCTGACGATGGTATTTATGTCTTATTAAAGGAGGTTATTGATAATTGTGTTGACGAGTTTGTAATGGGAGAGGGAAAGGTTATTGACATTATAATAAATGATGATTTTGTGTCTGTAAGAGATTTTGGTAGAGGAATTCCTATTGGTAAAGTTGTTGATGTAGTTTCAAAAATGAATACTGGTGGTAAATATGACACAAGAGCATTTAAAAAATCTGTTGGTCTTAATGGAGTTGGTACTAAAGCAGTAAATGCACTTTCTTCATCTTTTATTGTTTCTTCTACAAGAGAAGGTAAAACAAAATCAGCAAATTTTGAACTTGGAATTCTAACCAATGAAGATCTTAATAGTAGTGATGAAAAAAATGGAACTTACGTAGAGTTTAAACCTGATCAGTCTATTTTTAAAAATTACAAGTACAGATTAGAGTACGTAGAAAAGATGATCAAATTTTACGTTTACTTAAATCCTGGATTAACTATAAAACTTAATGGAAATAAATTTAAATCTGACTCTGGGCTAAAAGATTTAATTGAAGATCAATCTAATAGTCTAGATTTTTTATATCCTATAATTCATTTAAGAGGTGATGATATAGAGGTTGCGATAACCCATTCTAGAACTCAATATAGTGAGGAGTATTATTCTTTTGTTAATGGACAATATACTGTTCAGGGAGGAACACATCAAACGGCATTTAGAGAAGCATTTGTTAAAACAATTAGAGAGTTTTTTGGTAAAAATTATGAAACTTCAGATATAAGGAAATCTATAATTTCTGCTGTGAGTATTAAGGTTATGGAACCTGTTTTTGAATCTCAAACTAAAACAAAGCTTGGTTCAACAGAGATGGGCAAAGGTTTGAAATCTGTTAGAGTTTTTATAAATGATTTTATCAAAGAAAAACTAGATAATTATTTACACAAGAACACAGAGATCGCGAAGTCAATTCAGAATAAGATAATACAGGCTGAGAGAGAAAGAAAGGAATTGTCTGGAATTAGAAAACTAGCAAGAGATAGAGCAAAAAAAGCAAGTCTTCACAATAAAAAATTAAGAGATTGTAGAGTTCATTTAAATGAATTAAAAAAAGACAAAAGACTTGAATCTACAATTTTTATAACAGAAGGAGATTCTGCATCTGGTTCAATTACTAAGTCTAGAGATGTTAATACCCAAGCTGTATTTAGCTTAAGAGGAAAGCCCCTTAATTCATTTGGAATGACTAAAAAAATAGTTTACGAAAATGAGGAGTTTAATTTACTTCAGGCAGCTTTAAATATTGAGAATAGCATGGAAGACCTTAGGTATAACAACATTGTAATAGCCACCGATGCTGATGTTGATGGAATGCACATTAGATTACTAATCATTACTTTCTTTTTACAGTTTTATCCAGAGTTATTAAAGAATGGTCATTTATATATTTTACAAACTCCAATATTTAGGGTAAGAAATAAAGAAAAAACACATTATTGTTACAGTGAGGCAGAAAAAAATGAAATCTTAAATTCCTCTAAAGGTAAATTTGAAATTACTAGATTTAAGGGATTAGGTGAAATTTCTCCAAATGAATTTAAAAATTTTATAGGTGATGATATCAAATTAGATCCTGTAATCATTGA
Source organism: uncultured Bacteroidota bacterium (assembly GCA_902509805.1). The sequence goes on along the minus strand of CABWZL010000003.1, from coordinate 15,854 downwards.
TACATCTACAACTGTTGAGGAGCTCCTAAAGTTTTATATGGGAAAGAATACTCCTGATAGACAACAATTCATTATAGACAACTTAAAGGTTGAATTAGATATTATAAATGACAATTTGAATGATTGAAAGTGAGGAAAATATAAATAGTGAAGATTCTAACTCTCTGATAAAAGTAGGAGGGATGTATAAAGAATGGTTTCTTGACTATGCATCCTATGTTATACTAGAAAGAGCTGTTCCTGACTTAATGGATGGTTTGAAGCCAGTTCAAAGGAGAATTCTACATTCAATGTTTGATCTTGAAGATGGAAGATATAATAAAGTAGCAAACGTTGTAGGACATACTATGCAATACCACCCTCATGGTGATGCTAGTATTTCAGATGCAATGGTTCAAGTTGGTCAAAAAGAACTTCTTATTGATATGCAGGGGAATTGGGGGAATATATATACTGGAGATAAGGCCGCAGCTTCAAGATATATCGAAGCAAGGTTATCAAAATTTGCTCTTGAGGTAGTATTTAACCCTAAAACTACTAATTGGCAACTATCATATGACGGAAGAAAGAAAGAGCCTATTCATTTACCAGTTAAATTCCCTTTATTACTAGCTCAAGGAGCAGAGGGTATAGCAGTTGGCTTATCTACTAAAATTTTACCTCATAATTTTAATGAATTGATTGATGGTAGTGTAAAATACCTAAAGGGAAAGAGTTTTAAACTTTATCCTGATTTCCAAACAGGAGGTAGTATAGATATAAAGAATTACAACGACGGTAATAGAGGTGGTAAGGTTAAAGTAAGAGCCTTAGTAGAAAAGTATGATAAGAATATTATCATAATTAAAGAAATTCCATATGGAACTACTACTGCCTCATTGATTGAATCTGTTATAAAAGCATCTGAAAAAGGAAAGTTAAAAATTAAAAAAATTGAAGATAATACATCTTCTGATGTTGAGGTACTAGTTTATTTGCCTTCAGGCTCTTCAATGCAAAAAAGTATAGATTCTCTTTATGCATTTACACAGTGTGAGGTTTCCATATCTCCTTTATGCTGTATAATTTCAGATAATAAACCTCAATTTTTAGGAGTTAAGGAAATACTCAAAACATCTACAGATAACACTAAAAACTTATTAAAGAAAGAATTAGAAATTCAATTAAATGAACTTGAAAGTCAATGGCATACAATTTCACTTGAGAGGATTTTTATTGAAAATAGAATTTATAGAGATATTGAAGAAAAAACAACTTGGGATGAAGTTATATCTACTATTGATAAAGGTTTAGATCCATTTAAAAAGAACCTAAAGAGAGAGGTAACTGTTGATGATATAAAAAAATTAACTGAAATCCCAATAAGAAAAATTTCAAAATTTGATCTTAATAAGGTTAAAGAGAAGCTTAATAATATCGAGGTTACTATTGAAGAGGTTAAAAACAACTTAAATCACATAGTTGATTATACAATTCAATATTTCAGTCATCTCAAAAAACATTATGGTAAGGAAAGAAAAAGAAAAACTATAATCGAAGAGTTTGATGATCTAGACAAAAAGAAAATTTCAATTAAAAATCAAAAATTATACGTTAACAAAGAAGAAGGTTTTATAGGGACAGGTCTTAAAAAGGATGATTTTGTTTCTGATTGTTCAGACTTAGATGATGTAATTGTGTTTACTAAAGAAGGTATAATGAAAGTAGTAAGAGTTGATAGTAAGGTTTTTATAGGTAAAGATATTCTGCACGTATCATTATTTAATTCAGAAAGTAAAGAGAAAACTTACAACTTAATATATACTGATGGTAAGAATGGCACCTCTTATATGAAAAGATTTAAAGTCTCTGGTGTAATTCGAGATAAAGAGTATAACCTAACTCAAGGTAAAGATTTCTCTAAAGTTCTTTATTTCAGTGTTAATAATGAAAACGAAGCTGATTGTGTGACTGTCTACTTAAGAAAAAAATCATCGTTAAGAAAAGATAAATTCGAGCAAGATTTTGCTGATTTAATTATTAAAGGTAGAGACTCAAAGGGTAATATTGTAACAAAAGACTCTATCAGGAAAATTTCTTATAAGTCTAAAGGATCAAATTCTAATTCTGAGAGTACTAAAAAAATTGATCAAATTGAAGTTAAAGATGAACAACAAGTTTCAGATGAATCCGATGAAACCCAGACAAAGCTTAATTTTTAAGAAGAGATATGAAAAAAATTAGTTGGGTAAATAAAGTAATAATCATTTGTACAATCATAGTAGTAATATGTCTTGTATACATTCAATTTAAATAGAGATATGATAATTAAATTTTTTAAATCTTTGATGGCAAGAAAAAAAAGAAATGAAAAGTTTAAAAAAGACTTTTTAAAAAAAACAGGTGTTGACTTAAATCAAATTGATCCTGGAGGTCATGCAAAACCTCGTAAATAATCCTTTTAATTAGATACTCTTCTAACTGTCCCTCTGCTTATTCTATCTGGATTATTAACGCCTGAGAACTCAAAATCATATTGATTTCCATAAGTTCTAAGTATTTTAATTCTTATTGGTCTTTTTTCTTGATTTGTTTTAGGTTTAATTTTAGTTAATAAGAACTCACATTCATTTACCCATTTAATTATGGATGAGTCCTTCACTCCGTTAAATGTTTCAATTTCATAATTATTAGTTCTTGTAAAAGTTGAAGTAATTATAGAGTCGTTTACAGATGTAGAAAACTCAAATACACCAGTTTTGAAATCAACACAATTTCTTTCCACTGAGTAACATGAAGTCAATAACAGTAATAGAAATAATATCCTTTTCATTTTAAAGTTTATCTATTTGTTCAAATTTATTGTTTTCATAAATAAGAACGATTGATTTAAGCTTATTATTAGAATCTTTAACAGAATTTTCAGAGATTTCCTTATCCGGAAGAGAAAAAAGCTCTCTAGGCTCGTTAATTTGATTATTTATGGATTTATTCTTACCAAAGATTAAGTAATCAGTAGTAACATCATCAAAAGCAGTTGAAATCTTATAAACAATATCTAAGCTTGGATTATTTCTTTCAGAGAGTAGGTGAGAGATGGAAGATTTAGGAACACCTAACTTTTTTGCAAATTCAGAGTTTGTTAGATTGCTTTCATCTATTATAGTTTTAATTCTATTTAGTATATCTTTATTATTCATTCTTTACTTTTATTAAATTCTTTAAGTTATTGATTAACAATATATAAACTATTACTAGTTTACAATTGTAAACATAAGAAACATTTGTAAAATGTACAAATAAAGAGAAATAAAAAAAGTAATTATTGATGAAATTTTATAATCACTATAAAAATTAATATTTTAGCATATACACCAATCAAAATGCAAAAACTAGACGACGTTGATAGAAAAATCTTAGACATCTTAATTGATAACACTAGAACACCTTTTACTGAAATAGCCAAAAGACTTTTAATTTCGGCTGGTACTGTTCATGTTAGAGTTAAAAAAATGGAGGATTTAGCTATCATAAAGGGTTCCTCACTAACGTTAGACTATAAGATGCTTGGATACAACTTTATAGCTTATGTAGGAATACTTATTGATCGTTCAAGAAGAACATATGAGATTATTGAAGAACTTAAAAAGAAACCCTATATCACAGTTGCACACATTACCACAGGTAAGTATAATATTTTCTGTAAGATTAGAGCAAAAGGGACTGAACATGCTAGAGATATAATATTTTCAATTGATGATGTTGAGGGGGTTTTAAGAACCGAAACAATGATTTCCTTAGAAGAAAGCATAAATGATAAGAAAAGATTAATGAAAAATATCTTTCAGGATCTATAAACTATTATTGTAGTAACTGAATGAATCAATAAACAGCTCTCTGTCTATTTCTTTATCAACAACAGGTTTTCCAATTCTTTCTAGTAAAACAAAATTTATCTTACTTCCTTCATTTTTTTTATCAAACAACATCAGGTCATAAATCTGACTTATATCATTGTCTGAAAAATGAATCAACTTAAAGTATTTTAATAACTCTGTTTTTATGTTTTCCAAATCAGATAGTGGAAAACTAAGTTGTTTATAAGAAATATAAAGCTCCGTAATAAGCCCAACTATTATAGCTTCTCCATGTTTTAATTCTTTTATTGCGCTAGACATAAAAGAATATGATTCTACAGCATGACCAATAGTGTGTCCAAGATTAAGGATTTTTCTATGATTAGATTCAAATTTATCTGACTTAACAACTTCATTTTTAATTTCTGAATATTTAGAAATTATATACTTAACATCTTTAAAAAAATCTTTCTTAATTAACGAATTGAAATCAAGATCTGGGTTGTTTGTAAGAAGACTGTGCTTAAAAACCTCTGCATATCCATTAATAAATTCATCTTTGGATAAAGTTTTAAGATAATCACTATCTAGGATTACCTCTAAAGGATCTTTAAATACTCCTATTTGATTTTTTAGTAATTTAAAATCAATACCTGTTTTACCGCCATGAGCAGCATCAACCATTCCAAGAAGAGTAGTTGGGATATTAATAAAACTTATTCCTCTTAAATATGTAGATGCACAAAAACCTCCCATATCTGTTAAAACACCTCCTCCCAAATTTATTAAAAGTGATTTTCTATCAGCATTAAACTCATTGAGTCTATCCCAAATAAATAGACACGATTCTATATTCTTATATTCTTCACCTGATTTAATAATTATTTTATTAAACTCTTCAATACCTGACTTCTCCTTAAAAATATCTAAACAAAATTTATCTGTATTATCATCAACTAAAATAAATATTGAAGAATATTTATCAGAGATTAATTTTTCCTTTAGTAATGAATATTGATCTATTTTCATTAATTAATTTTGATTAGTTTTACTGCAAAATTAGGTATTTATTTTATGCTTTTAGACAATACTAAAAATGGTTTTTCACTTAAATCAAACTTTGAACTAAAGAAAGCCTACTTTTTATTTAAAATAATATCTAATAAATCTCTTACTAATATTGGGAAGAAAGCCCTAGAGCTTTCCCTTAAACTTAGACTGCCTATATTGTTTTTAGTTAAGGGAACAGTATTTGAGCAATTCTGTTCCGGTGAATCACTAGATGAATCTTTCAAGACTGTTGAAAGACTTTATGATAAAAATGTTAAAAGCTATCTTCACTACTCAGTTGAAGGTCTTGAGAATGAAGAATCTTATGACACCTCATTAAATGAAGTGATAGATTCTATTGAATTTGTTGCAAAAAAAAACATCCTTGACTTTACAGTTTTTAAACCAACAGCAATAGCTAGCTCAAAGATTCTACAAAAAGTTTCAGAAAAAAAATCTTTAGATAATAATGAACAGGGACTGTATGACAAGATACTAAGTAGGTTCGACACCATTTGTAATTTTGCTCATAAAAAGGGTGTTAAAATACTTGTTGATGCTGAAGAATCCTGGATTCAAGATTCTATAGATGAAATAGTATTAAGAATGATGATTAAGTATAATAAACAGGAAAGCATTGTTTTTAATACATCTCAAATGTATAGACATGATAGACTTGATTATCTTAAAAGACTTAAAGATATTGCTGAAAAAGAAAGATTCTTTATTGGAATCAAGCTAGTTAGGGGAGCATATATTGAGAAAGAAAATAAAAGAGCTGTAAAGAATAATTATAGATCTCCAATTTGTGATTCTAAAAAACTAACTGATCTAAATTTTAATGAAGGGGCCTCTTTTATCTTATCAAACTTAAATATATTCTCTCTTTTCTCAGGAACACATAATGAAGAAAGCATATATAATATAATAGATTTGATGAAATCTAATAAGGTCAATAATAGTAATCAAAAAGTATGGTTTGGTCAACTTTACGGCATGAGTGATAACATATCCTTTAATCTTGCAAATGAAGGGTTTAATGCTATTAAGTATCTTCCATTTGGACCAATTAAGGAAGTAATACCATATTTAATAAGGAGAGCTGACGAAAACACCTCTGTAAAAGGTCAGACCTCACGAGAATTAGAATTAATTAAATCTGAATTAAAAAGAAGAAAGACTACTTAATTTCTACAGTTGCGCTATCCTCACAATTAGTAATGATAAAGTTTAAAGAATCTGTCTCTATATAGTATATTCCACAAGGTTTTTGATTAGGTTCACTTTTATTGAATATTACTTTTCCCTCTGAAATAAGATCAATTAACTCCAGACTGTCAATTGACTCAATATTTGATTTTAAAATTAATTCTTTTGAAATAATATTATCTATAACTCTTGCGCTAGGACCATAATTGCAAGATGTTCTTTTTCCATTGAATATAAAGAACAGGAAAAATATACCAATTATAAACCCTGTAGAATAGTAATACAATCTTTTTAAAAAACTCATTTAATTTTTTCTATAATTCTTGATTGACCTTCATTCGAGATAACAAATTTATTGAATTCTGATTCAATGATTTCTTCTATCATTTCCCCCCATTCAATCATACAAAGATTACCAGATTCTAAATATTCAAATAACCCAATTCCTTCTAACTCATCCATGCTTTTAATCCTGTATAAATCCATATGATAAATAATATCTTCTTTGCTAGTATTATACTCGTTAATTATTGAAAATGTTGGGCTTGAAATATTATCAATTACATTCATTGATTTAAGTATTTCTTTAATTAGGGTAGTTTTACCTGCTCCCATATCACCACTTATTAAAACAATATTTTTATTAATATTTTTTTTAACATCATCTGAAACAGTACTTAATTGATTTAATTGAAATTTTATCTTCATATTAATGTTGCTAAATATAAGCATTTGTCATAATTTTTTAATTTTGCAGATATGAATTTAACAGTCGGTCATATTGCTGATCAAATAAATGGTTCTGTAGTTGGAGATAGAGATATTGATATTTTTAATATTTCTAAGATTGAGGAGGGGGCTAAAGGGTCATTAACTTTTCTGGCTAATCCAAAATACACAGAGTTCATATACACAACAAATGCATCTGCTGCAATTGTTTCCAGTGATTTTGAACCAACTGAAAAAATTGAACTTACTTTAATTAAAGTAAAAGATCCGTATTCCTCTTTTACTACAATCCTTGAGTTATTTGACAAAGATCTTTCAAAAAGAAAAGGAATAAGTCAATTAACTGATATTGATAAATCCTCAAAGATTTCAGAGTCTTCATTTATTGGTTCTTTTTCTACTGTTGGAGAAAATTCAATTATAGGCGAAAAATGCATAATTGAAAATCAAGTCTTTATTGGAAATAATGTTAAGATCGGAAATGGTTGTTTAATTTACCCTGGTGTAAAAATATTAGATGATACTGTAATAGGTCAAAATTGTATAATTCATAGCTCAACTACAATTGGATCTGATGGTTTTGGGTTTGCTCCAAATGATGATGGTAGCTATAAAAAAATACCTCAAACAGGAAATGTTGTAATCGGAGATAATGTTGAAATTGGTTCTAATTCTACTTTAGACAGGGCTACTTTAGGTTCTACAATAATTAATAATGGTGTTAAGCTTGATAACCAAATTCAAATAGCTCATAATGTTGAAATTGGAGAAAATACCGCAATTGCAGCTCAATCCGGAGTAGCTGGGTCAACTAAAATTGGTAAGAATTGTATGATTGGAGGTCAAGTTGGTATAATAGGACACATTAAGATTGGTGATAACGTAAAGATTCAAGCACAAGCTGGTGTAACCTCTAATATAGAAAGTGATTCTAGAGTTACCGGAACACCTGCAATTTCTTATATGAATTATAATAAATCATATGTTCACTTTAAAAACTTACCTGAAATAGTTAAAAAAATTGATAAAAAAGACTGATGATAAGAAGAACTGTTCCACAGAAAACAATTTCTAAAGAATCCTCTCTAAGTGGAGTTGGATTACATACAGGTGAGGATGTTAATTTAACATTTAAGCCAGCACCTTCTAACACTGGTTTAGTATTTGTGAGAGAAGATATAAAAGGAGATAATTCAATTGAAGCTAATATTAAATTTATTTCAAACACAGAAAGAGGCACCAATCTTGATAATGGATCATTTAGAATCCATACTTCCGAACATGTTTTAGCTGCTTTAACAGGACTAGATATTGATAACTGTTATATTTCTCTTGATGGTCCTGAGGTTCCAATAATGGATGGATCATCTAAATTTTTTATTGAAGCTATTGAAGAGGCTAAAATAGTAGAACAAAATGCACTAAGAGAAGAGTTTATTCCATCTGAAAAGATTTCCTTTGAATGTGAAAATACAGGTAGTAAGATTTCTATTATACCAAATGAAAGTTATTCTGTAGACACTAAAGTCGATTATGACACAAAGGTATTAGGGACACAAACAGCAACTTTAAATAATATATCTGAGTTTAAAGATGAGATTTCATCAGCAAGAACCTTTAGCTTTCTTCACGAATTAGAAACTTTACTTGAGCATGGTCTAATTAAAGGTGGGGATCTAAATAATGCTATTGTATATGTAGACAAACCTCTTGCTGACAGCAATATGGAGAGACTTAAAAAAGCTTTTAATAAAAACTCTATATCTGTTACACCAAATGGAATCCTTGATAATTTAAATTTACATTATCCTAATGAAGCTGCTAGACACAAGCTTTTAGATGTTATTGGTGATTTAGCATTAATTGGTATGAAGATTAGAGGAAAAGTTATTGCAGAAAAACCAGGCCATGCTGTAAATGCAAAGTTTGCTCAATTAGTTAGTGAAGCAATAAAAGTGGATAGAAAAAATATCATTCCTGCAATTAACTTTGACAAAAAGCCTTTAATGGATTCTAATCAAATAATGAATGTAATTCCCCATAGACCTCCATTTTTATTAATTGATGAAGTTCTAGAATTATCAGAATCACATGTTATTGGACTTAGAAGAGTAGAGAAAACTGAATCTTGGGTTAAAGGTCACTTTCCAGGTGCACCTGTAATGCCTGGTGTTCTTCAAGTTGAGTTTATGGCTCAAGCAGGAGGTGTTCTTGTATTGAATACAGTTCCAGATCCGGAGAACTATTTGACATTCTTTATGAAAATGGACAAGTGTAAATTTAAAGATACTGTAGTCCCTGGTGATGTTCTTATTTGTAAATTAGAGCTTATTTCACCTATTAGAAGAGGGATTATCCATATGCACGGTCAGACTTTTGTTGGAGATAAAATTAAAAGTGAGGGTGAGTTTATGGCAAAAATTATTAAAAAAGACACATTATGAATCAACCATTAGCATACGTACATCCAGGTGCAAAAATTGCAAAAAATGTAGTTGTAGAACCTTTTACTACAATTAACAATAATGTTGAGATAGGTGAAGGAACTTGGGTAGGTTCTAATGTTACTATAATGGAAGGTGCTAGAATTGGAAAGAATTGTTTTATTTATCCTGGATCTGTTATTTCTGGAAATCCACAGGATTTAAAATTTGAAGGAGAAGATTCGATTTGTGAAATTGGCGATAATACAACAATTAGAGAATGTGTAACTATAAATAGGGGTACAAAAGATAGAGGTAGTACAAGAATTGGTAAAAACTGTTTAATAATGGCTTATTCTCATATTGCTCATGATTGTTTTGTTGGAGACAACTGTATATTTTCAAATAATAGTACCCTAGCTGGCCATATAACCGTTGGCGACTATGTTATACTGTCCGGTTTTGTTGCTGTTCATCAGTTTTGTCAAATTGGTTCACACTCATTTGTTGCAGGTGGGTCTCTTGTGAGAAAGGATGTTCCTCCTTATGTTAAGGCTGCTAGAGAACCTTTATCTTATGTTGGAATAAATTCAGTAGGTCTTAGAAGAAGAGGTTTTGACAGTAAGAAGGTTCATGAGATTCAAAATATTTACAGAATATTATATCAAAAAAAATATAATAACACTCAGGCTATGGAAATTATTCAAGCCGAACTAAATGCTACCCCTGAACGTGATGAAATAATTCAATTTATTGATAAATCACAGAGAGGGATAATGAAAGGTTACTTTCAAAAAAATTAAAATATATGGCAAGTACAAGTGACATTAGAAAAGGATTATGTATAAAGTATAATCATGATATTTATAAGGTAATTGAATTTCTTCATGTTAAACCTGGAAAAGGACCAGCTTTCGTTCGGACTAAGCTTAAAAGTGTAACGAATGGTAAAGTTTTAGATAATACTTTTCCTTCAGGTCATAAAATTGAAGAAGTTACAGTTGTAACTAGTAAGTTTCAGTTTTTGTATAACGATTCAGATCACTTTCATTTTATGAATACTGAGGATTATAATCAAATAACTATAGACAAAAATAAAATTGATCATCCAGGTCTTTTAAAAGAAGGTGAGAATGTTACAATAATTATTAATACCGAAGACAACAATCCACTTTCTGTTGATATGCCCCTAAGTGTAGTACTCGAAGTTACACACACAGAGCCAGGCGTAAAAGGTAATACTGCTACAAATGCTACTAAACCAGCTACTTTAGAGACAGGCGCATTAATTAATGTTCCTTTATTTATTAATGAAGGAGATAAAGTAAAAATTGATACTGAAAAAGGTCAGTATATCGAAAGAATAAAATAAATTTGTCAAAAATTATACTAAATGAGTATTATAGTTAACAAAAACTCTAATGTTTTAGTTCAAGGCTTTACAGGTAGTGAAGGAACATTTCACTCTGAACAGATGATTGAATATGGAACTAATGTTGTTTGTGGAGTTACTCCTGGAAAAGGTGGTACTAAACATCTGGATAAACCTGTATATAACAGTGTTTCAGATGCGTTAAAATCCGAAAATATTAATACTTCTATAATTTTTGTCCCTCCAATGTTTGCAGCAGATGCAATAATGGAAGCTGCAGAAGCTAATATTGAAACTATTGTAACTATAACTGAAGGAATTCCTATTGGTGATATGACGAAAGTGATTTCTTATATTAAAGGGAAGAAAATACGTTTAATTGGTCCTAATTGCCCTGGGATAATTACACCAGAAGAAGCAAAAATTGGCATCATGCCAGGATTTGTCTTTAAAAAAGGTAATGTTGGTATTGTTTCAAAATCTGGAACACTAACATATGAAGCTGCAGATCAAGTTGTAAAATCAGGATTTGGAATTTCAACTGCAATAGGAGTAGGGGGTGATCCAATAATCGGCACAACACTTCTAGATTCAGTTCAATTATTTATGGGTGATGATGAAACTGATGTTATAGTCTTAATAGGAGAGATTGGTGGTCAACTAGAAATTGACGCTGCAAGATGGATTAAAGAGAGTGGAAATAAAAAGCCAGTAGTTGGTTTTATTGCTGGAGAAACTGCTCCAAAAGGAAGAAAAATGGGTCATGCAGGTGCAATTATAGGAGGTAAAGATGATACTGCTTCTGCAAAAAAGAGAATTATGCGTGAATCAGGTATATTAGTAGTAGATTCTCCTGCAGATATAGGAAAGTCAGTTAAAGAAATTTTAGGATAATGAAGTTATTAGAATCAAAAGTTGCAATTGTTACTGGTGGAAGTAGAGGAATAGGTAAAGCTATTTGTCAATCATTTGCTGAAAATGGTTGTGACGTTGCATTCACATATAATAATTCAAAAGAATCTGCTGAAAATTTAGCAGCAGAACTCAATAAATTAGGAGTTAAAGCAAAAGCTTATAAAAGTGATGCTTCAAACTTCGATGATTCATCTAAATTAGTTGATGATGTAATATCTGATTTTGGTAAAATTGATGTTTTAGTTAACAATGCTGGAATTAAAAAGGATAATCTTCTAATGAGAATGGATAAGGAAGACTTCGATAGTGTTATAAATACAAACTTGTCTTCAGTGTTTAATTTAACTAAATCATCAATTAGAACATTTCTTAAACAAAGAAGTGGTTCAATTATTAATATAAGTTCAGTTGTAGGTGTAAAAGGAAATGCTGGGCAATCAAATTATTCTGCTTCTAAAGCAGGTATTATAGGTTTTTCTAAATCTGTAGCTCTTGAACTTGGTTCTAGAAATATCAGAAGCAATGTTATAGCTCCTGGGTTTATTGAAACTGACATGACAGACTCTTTACCAGAGGATGTTATTAAATCTTGGAAAGAAAGTATTCCACTTAAAAGAGGTGGAAACCCAAGCGATGTTGGAAATGCATGTGTATTTCTTGCATCTGATCTGTCTAGTTATATAACTGGACAAGTTCTTCACGTAGATGGAGGAATGTTAACTTAATATTTATATAAATGAAAAATTTACCAAACGTAGGTTTACCTATTATTTTATTATCACTATTACTAATCGTATTTATATCTAGATCATCTGTCAATATAGGCTCAGGTCAAGCTGGAGTTCTATTTCAAACTTTAGGCGGTGGTGTAGTTACGGATTCTCCTCCAAAAGGAGAAGGTTTTAAGATTATTGCACCTTGGAATAGAGTTGTAATCTATAATGTAAGACAACAAGAGGCTCTTGAGAGAATGCAAGTACTTTCATCTAATGGTCTTGAAATTAGTTTAGATATATCAATTTTATATCAACCACTATATGATGAACTTGGTCTTCTTCACCAAACTAAAGGTGAAAATTATTTAAACTCAGTTCTATTGCCTAATATAAGAGCGGTAGCTAGAAGTGTCGTTGGAAGATATACACCTGAACAATTATATTCAACTAAAAGAGATGCAATTCAAAATGAAATTTTTGAAGAAACACGTGATAATGTTTTATCACAACATATTCAATTAAACTCTGTTTTAGTTAGAGACGTTACATTACCAACTGCTATTAAAGAAGGTATTGAGAGAAAATTAGTTCAAGAGCAAGAATCTTTAGAATATGAATTTAGACTTGTTAAAGCTGAACAAGAAGCTGAAAGACAAAGAATTGATGCTGAAGGTAAAGCTATTGCAAATAGAATCTTAAGTGCTTCATTAACTGACAGAATTCTTAGAGAAAAAGGAATTGAAGCAACATTGAAATTATCTGAATCACCTAATGCTAAGGTTATAGTTATTGGTTCTGGTGAAGATGGAATGCCAATAATTTTAGGTGGAAACAACTAAGATTTATTTTTAAATCACTAAAGAACCCATAATCATTTTGATTGTGGGTTTTTTTATTTCTAATTTAGGGATAACATCTATACAGAAAGGCAGGAGGGAAGTTAGTTAAGGTAAAAGTAAGTTTTACTTTTTTAAAATATCTTTTTAATCTCCTGTAATCATATGGTGTATATTGGAACTGAACATACTGACCTTCACTTTTTAAATATTCAACTGAATTTTGAATTATAGAATTTTTGATATCAACAGGTATTAGTGATAGGGGTAGTGCAGAGATAATACAATCAACTTCATTTAAATTTTGCTTTTTTATATAATCTCCTATTTTCTCAGCACTATCATTGATAAGAATAACTCTTTCATCATTTATTTTTTCTTTTAAAATTTTATAGAAATATTCATTTGTTTCGAAAACAAAAAATTTAGTGTTAGGTCCAATAAGTTTTAATATTTCTGTAGTAAAAACACCATCACCTGCACCAAATTCTACAACAGATGAAGCCTCATTTAATTTAAGTGATCCATACATCTTATTCCCCATAGCTTTACTACTAGAGGAAATTGCACCTACACTTTTATGTTTTAAAAATTCTTTGAAATATGACATAATTTTAGTTTAAACAATTTAAAAAATCTGCAAATTATCTTGAAGTCTTTTAAGAACAATGTTCATCATTCTTTTATTTAAGGATGATGAATTTTTTCTATAAGCATCATACTCTTTAATTGTAAATAATCCTACAATCATTCCCTTCAACAGGTTTCTAAATTTCTGATTTTTATTAATTGAATTTTCAATATAATCTAGTTTTTTTTCATTTGAAAGTTCATAAAAGACATTTTTGTGTTTGATAATATAATTCCTATAAGTTTCTATTAATATTGGAGATTGAAGTTTTATAATAGGTCTTAAGGTGTCATTCTGAAAAGATTCTTCAACAGTGATTTGTGATGATTTTTTTAAATTTAAAACAGGTCTAATTTTAATTATATCATTTGGTCTATCATTCATTATAAGTACTATTTAAATTCTATATTTAGATTAATAGTCTCTATTTTCAAAATCTTCATTTTCTTCCTTAATTATCTTTCTAATAAGCAAATAAATTAATGAAGCTATTATGACAAGCCAAATCGCTATACTAAAAATCATTTCTGAATCGTTCATTATAAAGCTATTGAAACAGGAGGTGAATTATCATCAGAAAGTTTAACAGCAGTTCCGTATGCCATAATCTCTGAACATCCTTGCATTATCATAGAAGTTGTTATCCTAACATTAACAACAGCATCAGCACCAAGATCTTGAGCATTAGCAATCATTCTACTAATAGCTTGTTCTCTTGCTTGAGCTTGAAGTTTTGTATACTCGTCAATTTCACCACCGACAATATTTTTTAATGCTGCAAATATATCTCTTGCAGCATTTCTTGATCTAACGGTATTTCCACGAGCAATTCCTAATGTTTCAGTAACCTTTTTATTTCCAATGTTAGGGGATGTAGATATAATCATGCTCTAATATACAAACTTTAGTAATCATATCCTGTTTTACATAATATTAATTATAGGACATTTAATTAATTATTGTTCTTCTAACATCATCATAATAAATAACTTGTTTAAGAAATGGTTTATTCTTTTGACTTAAAAAGGAATTGTATATTCCTAGTTTTAAATCAAAACTTGTATTACCTGTAGAACATAATGTTGGCCTGTTATCTGTGTTTACTAATTCATCATTAATAAATAGTTTAATATAGCCACTCTGATCAGTAGAAGCATTTATCTCAATTTTGATTTTTATCCATTGGTTATATGGATTATCTTTAATTAAAATTTTTTCATTTTGATTCCATGTAAATGGTTTATGAGTAAGATATTTTAATTTATTTTCTTCCATTACAAAATATAATAGAGCCTTAGGATCACAACTTGACGTATTAATATCATCATCAATTGTATTCTCACCTTCACTTTTACTAAAAATTTGAGAAATAACAGTTAAAGGATTATTGCTTTCTGTATTATGTGGTGAAAAATATTCAACTTCTGGTATGTACATGCTATACTCATAAGTTAATTTTTTTCCTATGATATTTTCATACTCTGGAATCCACTTTTCAGAAATTTCATGTCTGCTTCTATCAGTGTCACAATCACTAAATCCATCACTAAAACCGCAGTCACCTTCTTCTGGTTGTAATTCAAATCTTGCAGATTGAGAACCAGAATAGACAGGATGCCCACTTTCTGAGGTTGTAATTAAACAATTATAAGGTTTATTTCCTTCAGTGTTTACAGTTTGAATATCAATCCCATTAAACACATCTTCAAATGTTCCATTTATGCAATTATTAGCTTCGAAGAAAAATGCTTGAATAGTTTTATTTTCATTAAATGTTAATGTCACTTGATTTTGATAAGAATTAACATCTCCAGACCATTTTTGAAAGAAATATCCTTGATTTGGGATAGCTGATATTGTTAACTCTTCTCCATATTCATATTCTTCATTAAATTCTGAAACTGCCCCTCCCTCTCCTGTTATTAAAGTTAATGTGTAAGTATTTATTTGAAAGTTAGCCGAAAAGCTTGTGTTAGAGTTCAAAGTATATGTTAATGGGTTTGTTGTTGACCCATCAGACCATTCTGTAAATTCATATCCTTCATCTGGTGTTGCAGTTATAGTAACTTCAGTTCCTTCTTCATACTCTCCACCCTCAGTTGATACGGTTCCACCATCACCTCCAGTTACTGTTAGT
>CABWZL010000002.1 GCA_902509805.1 uncultured Bacteroidota bacterium | reverse complement strand
TTCTGTTGATCAAGGTTTTGATGTTTCCAAAATTAGTAATGGTGAGTTTAACCTTCCTTTTTTTAATGTCTGTATGGAAGTAGAAAATGCCGAGTCTTCTTCTGGTTTAATTCTGCGTGGTTGTGATAAAAACCCTAAACAACAATTTGTTTTTGAGGATGATGGGAAAATTAAACCCGTTAACGATCTTAGTTTGTGTTTGACTGCTTCTGGTGACTATAGAGAGGGTGGCGGTGGAAGCCCTGTTCACTTAATACGCGACTTGTCGTTGAGTGCTTGTGATGCTTCTTTTTCTTCAAGACAAAGCTGGGGTGTAAGGTCATCTAATTAGTTGAATTTTTCTAAATTAGAGACATGAAGAGACTACTTCTATTATTTTTTTTGATTATTAGTTGTAATCAGCCCAATGGGGTTTCTGTTGATCCAGAAACTTATTTACTACCATACCCAAACCAAATCTTTATACAAAAAAACACAATAAACTTAAGTAAAGGTTTAAAGGTGTCTAATGGGATTTACAGTAGTTATTTGAAAGATCAACTTCTTCTGAATAATGTACCATATGACAAAGGGGTGAGAGTTATATTTGAAAAGTCAAATCTCGACACATTGGGTGAAGAGGGTTACCAATTAATAGCAAAAAACAATAAGATATCTATTTTATCGAATACTAAAGCAGGTACATTTTATGGTATTCAGACCTTACTTCAATTAACTAAATTAGGGGTGGTACAAGAACTCGAAATTATAGATAAACCACAATTTAAATGGAGAGCATACATGCTAGATGAAGGTAGATATTTTCAAGGAAAAGAAGTTGTGAAATATATATTAAATGAAATGGCGCATTTGAAAATGAATGTTTTTCACTGGCATTTGACAGATGATGCTGGATGGAGAATAGAAATAAAAAAATATCCACTTTTAACACAAATTGGTTCCAAAAGAGATAGTACACAAATTAATTATCAAGGAAAAAAATGGGGTAGTGAAGTTTTTGATGGCGTCCCACATAGAGGTTTTTATACTCAAGATGATATTAAAGAAATTGTAGCTTATGCTAAGAATCTAAATATTAAAATTGTTCCAGAAATAGCTATGCCAGGCCATGCATCAGCTGCAATTGCAAGTTACCCTTTATTAGGATCTTCAAAACAACCCATTAGGGTTCCAGAAAAGTTTGGTGTTGGAAAAGATATATTTAATCCCGCAAGTCCAAAAACAATAACATTTATTCATGATGTGTTGAAAGAAGTTTCAGATTTATTTCCCGGGGATATAATACATACCGGTGGAGATGAGGTGAAATATGATCAATGGAAAACTAATGAAGATGTTAAACATCTTATGAAAAAAAATCAATTAGAAAATTACGGTGATCTTCAAGTGCATTTCACTAACAATATTTCTAATTATATTAATTCTGTTATGGGAAAACGTATGATGGGATGGAATGAAATTATGGGTAATAATCTACATAATTGGGGAAATAATGATGATATCGCTACTACAAAACTTTCAAAAAATGCAATTATCCATTTCTGGAAAGGCGGCTTTGAAAACCTAAAGATAGCTATTGATGCAGGACATGATTTAGTAAATTCTGACCATAATTATACCTATTTAGATTATACATACGAGCTAATTGATCTGAAGAAAGCATACAGTTTTAATCCTATACCTGAAGGCCTTACAAAAGAAGAAGCTGAACAAATTT
This sequence comes from uncultured Bacteroidota bacterium, assembly GCA_902509805.1. The sequence continues at coordinate 90,620 of CABWZL010000002.1, read as the reverse complement.
TAGGCTTAGGGACTCAAATGTGGGGAGAATGGACACCAACTAAAAAAGAAGTCTACAGTCAAACATTTCCAAGAATAGCTGCTTATGCTGAAACAGGTTGGACGTTAACTAACAATAAAAACTATAAAAGATTTAAATCTTCACTAACAGTATTATTTAAAAAATGGGAAGAAAACCTTGATTAGATTCTTCTTTTTCTTCAAGACAAAGCTGGGGTTTAAGGTCGTCTAATTAGTTGGGTTTTTCTAAAGATTTTCTGTCTCTTTTTACCTATTACTCTAGTCTTTTAATAAACCTCTTTACTCTCAAACTATTTTAATGTTGTTTATTTATATAATTTCGTCTAGTAATTAAAATGAATTTTTGATAAACAAAATATTATGAAAAAAATTAAAAATGTGATCTCGTTTGTAGAGAATCTTCTTGGAGAACTTAGAAAGCTTTTTGTAAACACCCTTACAGTGCTTTTTTTAATGCTAATAACATTTGGTTTTCTTTCCAGTCTAGGTGGGTCTTTGTTTGACTCTGATAAAGTTGAGACTGAGGATCAAGTTTTATACTTAGAGCCAAAAGGAGTGATTGTGGATAAAGCAATTTTAACAAATGATCCTTTTGAAGAATTTGAGATTTTTGAGAGCTCCATCAATCAGATTGAGTTAGAAAGTTTTTTAAAAATTATTAAAACTGCCGGAACAGACGATGATCTCAAAGCTATTTATCTTGATGTTGACGGCTTAGGTGCTTATTACACTTCTGCGTTAAAAATAGCAGACGCTCTATATGAAGCAAGAGAAAATGGTAAAGAGATTATTGCGTTTACAAGCGGTCTTGGAACTACAGGATACCTCATGGCTTCACAAGCGACTGAGATAATTTTGGAAAAAGACACTTATGAACCCGTGCTTCCATTTGGGTTCAGCAGAGTAAGGCTATATCAAAAAGATTTCTTTGAAAACATTAAAGTTAATATGAACGTTTATGCTGCAGGTGATTTTAAATCAGGCCCTGAGGGTTATACAAGAAATGACATGTCTGAAACTGATAAGCTTGCTTGGTTAGATTTTGTAACGCCGATTTGGGGGGAATATAAAAGCAAAATGGAAACTGGGAGAGGCTTCGAGTCAGGAAGAATTCAGTATATCGGGGACAACTACCCTTTACTAGCATCTGAAAATGGGGGCGATAACAATGAAACAGCTCTCTCAACTGGTCTCGTTGACAAGCTGATGTCAGAGCAAGAAACAAGGAATTATCTGGTTGAAAAATATGGTAGTGAAGAGAAGTACGAGAAGCCTCCAGGAATTTCAGGAAGAGAATATCTGTCTACCCTAAAAGACGAAAACATAAGCGGTAAACAAAAAAGAGTTCAAGAAAAAAACAAGATTGCTGTTATTCATGTTGAAGGGGCAATTGTAACTGGTGATATAGGTTTCAATACTGCTGGTTCAGGAGGGATTGTAAAAAAAATTAATAAAGCAAGAGATGATGAAAATGTAAAAGGGATTGTCCTAAGGGTTAATAGTCCAGGGGGTGATGTCTATGCGTCTACAATGATTACAAATGCTTTGGAGGAGTTTCAATCTACAGGGAGGCCTGTAATAACATCCATGGGAGACATAGCTGCATCTGGCGGGGTTTGGGTAACGACTACATCAGAAGAAATTTGGGCTGAGAATACTACTCTAACAGGATCAATTGGTGTCTACGGCGTTTATCCAGATTTATCTCCATTAGCAAAATGGGCGGGGATTAATTATGACGGTGTAAGCATGACAAAGGCTGGAGAAGTTTATGATGTGAGAAGGGGAATGAATGAAGAGGTTAATAAGCAATTTAGAGAGGGTATAGAAAACTTCTATAAAGATTTTGTTGCTAAGGTTGCTGATAATAGAGAAATGGACTTCTCGGAAGTTCTTAAAGTTGCTGGTGGAAGAATATGGAGGGGTGATAAAGCCCTTGAATTAGGTTTAGTAGATAAGCTCGGTTCTTTAGACGATGCTATTAATTCTATGGTCGCAAAACTTGAGCTAGAAAACTACAAAGCTTTCTCTTATAATAATGAGGTTGAATTTGAGGATTATTTAAATTCACTAATACAGGGCTTGGCTCCGACTCAAATCCAAGGTTTATTGAATGAAATTAGTGGCTTGAATAGGATGTTCCTGTCTGAAAAAGACAGATATGTGGTTGCTTATTGTTTTGATTGTGGTTTTAGAGGTTTTGAATAACTTCTTTGTCAACAAAAACGATAAAGCGGTTATGCTTTTATGGTGTGGCTGTTTTTTTATTATAATACATTGCGCAGTGGGGAATTCCATCCTCCATATATCTTTCTTCTCTAAACTCAAATCCAAGATCTAAATAAAATTTTTCTAAATATGCTTGTGCTGAAATTTTTATCTCTTTTTCTTTAAAGTTTTTTTCGCAAACCTCGATGCACTTTTTAACAAGTTCTTTTCCATGGTCATTTCCTCTTTCCTTATCTATAACCGCTACTCTTCCAAACCCCGGGTTGTTTGGGTAATAGTCTCCTTTTTCAAATATTCGCCCATAAGCTATTAACACACCATCTTTAAATCCCGAAAGGTGAATCGCGTTATAATCTTTATCGTCAAAATCATTATATAGAATCTCTTGCTCCACAACAAACACTTCACACCTTAATTTAAAAATTTCGTAGAGCTCTTTTGTGTTTAACTCATTAAACTTTTGCTCTTTCCACTCAATCATTCTTGTCAATTTTATTTATTCTTCTTTCATGTCTTCCGCCTTCAAATTCTTTTACTATAAAAACATCTATTATGTTTAATATCTCTTCATCTTTTAAAAATCTTGAGGGAATGCTTATAATGTTTGCGTTGTTGTGTTTTTTTGCTAAAGATGCTATTTCTTCGCTCCAGCAAATTGCCGCTCTTATCCCTTCGTGTTTGTTTGCTGTCATTGCCGCACCGTTTCCACTCCCACAAACAATAACCCCTATGTCTGCTTTTTTTTCTTTAACATCTATTGATACCGGGTGGATAAAGTCTGGATAGTCAACACTTTCTTCTCCATCATATCCTTTGTTGATAACCTGGTGTCCGTTATTAATTAAATGTTGTTGTATTTTCTCTTTTACCTCAACGCCTGCGTGATCATTTCCTATTGCTATTATCATATCCTTTAAATTAATAATTCCTTTATAATTTTTTATATGTTGTTGATACTTGTTTTGTTATTCTTGATAACTATTTCTATCTCTATTTCTTAACATCATCTATCATTTTTCTAACATCATTTTGGTTCTTTTGTTAATTTAACTTGTTAACATCGTCCCTTTTTAGCTCTTATCAACAACTGTTTATTTATATTGTTTGTGTCTGTTTTTCAGTTTTTTAGATTGTTTATTGTTTGTTTATTTTTTTGTTTTTTTGTTTTCTTCTCTTTTTTTTATTTCATTTTGTTAAGAAATTAACACCCTATATAATACTATTATTATATTAAATATTAATTATTATAAATATGTTTAAATGTTTATTGGTAATAAAAATTATCTCGCTTTTATTAACAGTATCTTTGATTTTTAAAAAAGGATAGATGTCTAAAAAGAAGAAGGAGATTAAGGGTTTAGAGAGGAAGATAACATCTTTGATAATAAGCTCACCAAACCGGGATTTTAATTATAAACAAATAGCGTTTTCTATAGGTGTGAATGACACCAAAGGAAGGAGTGAGATAATAAAAGTTTTAAACTCGCTTTTGAAGAAAGAAAAAATTTTAAGCATAGGAAAGGGTAAGTTTGTTGCACCTGCAATACAGCAAGAATCAGCAGAAGGCACGCTTGAGATAACCACCACCGGAAGAGGATACGTTGTTTGTGAAGACCTAGACGGAGATGTTATGATCGAGCAAAGAAATCTCAACAAAGGATTGCACGGGGATATAGTAAGGGTTATTACTGGAAAGAAAAACAGCAAGAACAAGTATGAAGGAAAAATAGTAGAGGTAATAGAAAGGAAAAAAGAAGTTTTTGTTGGGGTTTTTCAAAAAAGCAAAGAGTACGCGTTTGTAAATACAAGAAACGCAAGAATGTATACAGACTTTTTTATTACTAGAGAAGAAATGAAGGACTATAAGGATGGAGAAAAAGTAGCTGTAGAGATTAAAAGTTGGGAGAAACCAAAAGACTCACCACAAGGAAGGATAATAAAAAGTTTTGGTTTTGGAGACGATGCACTTGACGCATATTCAATATTATATGAATATGGTTTGTCAACAGAGTTTGAAGAAGAAGTTGAGGAAGAGGCAGCTAAAATAAAATCAGTAATTAAAAAAGAAGAAATAAAGAAAAGAAGGGACATGAGAGGGACGATGACTTTTACAATTGACCCTGTTGATGCAAAAGACTTTGATGACGCTATATCGTTTAAAGTTCTAGGTGAAAACAAATATGAGGTGGGAGTGCACATAGCAGATGTTTCACACTATGTTACTCCAGGATCAAAAATAGATGAAGAAGCACAAAACAGGGCAACCTCAGTCTATCTTGTTGACAGGGTTATACCTATGTTGCCTGAAACACTATCAAACAACCTTTGCTCATTAAGGCCAAACGAAGAAAAATTAACATTTTCAGCAGTGTTCGTAATGAAAAAAAACGGAGAGATTATAGAGGAGTGGTATGGTAAAACGGTTACAGAGTCAGACTGTAGGCTGTCTTACGAAGAAGCTCAATATATTATAGAAAATGAAACAACAACTATACCTAAAGAAGAAACAATACTTAAAGAGGAAAAAAGGGTAACCCAAAAAATAGTAGAAGCTATAGCAACACTAAACAGTATTGCAAAAACAATTAGAAATAAAAGGATAAACAATGGTGCGCTTATTTTTGATAAATCAGAAATTAAATTTAAGCTAGATGAAAAAAACCAACCAGTAAAAATTCTTTTTAAAACAGCTAAAAGTGCAAACAAGCTAATAGAGGAGTTTATGCTGTTAGCAAATAAAAAAGTTGCAGAAAAAATGAAACAAAGCAATGAGCGTTTTGTTTACAGGGTTCACGATCAACCAGACCACGAAAAACTTGAAAACCTCCAAACTATTGTAAAAAGGCTGGGCTACAACCTTAAGCTTTCAAGCTCTGAGCTAAACGGATCACTCAATAATTTATTAAAAAAAGTTTTTGGAAAAAACGAACAAAATCTAATAGACACCTTGATGATTAGAAGCATGAGTAAAGCAGAGTATACTACAAAAAACATTGGTCATTACGGACTATCCTTTGAAAACTATACACATTTTACCTCACCAATCAGAAGGTATCCAGATGTTCTTGTTCATAGATTAATTCAGGCAGAAATAGAAAAGAAGAAAATAAAAACAGAAGAGATTGAGACGCTTTGTAAACACTCAACACACATGGAGATTTTAGCAACCAAAGCAGAAAGGGACTCAATCAAACTAATGCAAATTAAGTACATGCTTGACAAAGAGGGACAAATTTTTGATGCGGTTATTTCTGGAGTTATAGCGAGGGGTGTGTTTGTGGAGGTGGTTGAAAATAAATGCGAAGGAATGGTTAAAGCGAAAGATCTTCCAGGGGATTATTTTGTTCATGATCAAAAAAACCACAGGTTTGTTGGAGAAAAAACAGGAAAAAAATATCAGCTTGGCGACAAAACAAGAGTTATGTTGGTGAAAGCTGATAAGGTAAAGAAAAGACTTGATTTTCAAGTCCTTAGTTGAGGCATCGAGCGGATTCGAACCGCTGTGAAAGCTTTTGCAGAGCTCCGCCTAGCCACTCGGCCACAATGCCATTGACTGCAAAAATAAAAAAAAGATTAAACTTTCTTTCTTAATTCAACAGAATCAACATTTCCACCAATAGGAGGAGACAACTTTTTGATGCTAACCTCAACAGACACAATGTTCTTGTCAATATTTTTAATTCCATTTATTATTCTCTCAAGAACCGTTTCAAGAAGTTTTGAAGGCGTGGCCATTTCTTTTTTTAGGACACCATAGATAGAAACATAATCAACAGTGTTTTCAAGATTGTCACTTTCTTCAGCTATTCCAGTGTCAACCTCAACAATAGCGTTAACCAGATATTCAGCCCCAATAACGCTTTCCTCATAAAGACAACCATGAAAGGAATAAAACCAAGCATTGTTTACAGATATTTTTGACATAATTTCATCAAAGATATAAAAGTGAACACATTTCCTAATTTGGTTTTCAATATCTTTGACAAAGTGAAGAAAAAAGGGCCAAATTTTATTGAACAAATCATTGATGGTGATTTAGCTAGAGGGTTTGAAAACAAAGACTTAAGGTTTAGGTTTCCTCCAGAACCAAACGGATACCTTCATATTGGACACCTTAAAGCAATATGCTTAAACTTTAATTTAGGAGACAAATACAACGCTCCAGTAAATCTTCGTTTTGACGACACAAACCCAGAAAAAGAAGCAAAGGAATACGTAGACGCTATTAAAAACGACATAAAATGGCTTGGATTTAAGTGGAACAAAGAATGCTATGCCTCTGATTATTTTGATCAACTTTTTGCATGGGCGACGAATTTAATTGAAAAAGATTTAGCATATGTAGATTCACAGTCATCAGATGAAATAGCAAAACAAAAAGGTACTCCAACAAAAGGAGGTAAGCCTAGCCCATTTAGGGGTAGAAAAAAAGAGGAGAGTCTAAAGATTTTTAAAGAAATGTTTGAAGGTAATCATGATTCAGGAAAACATGTTTTAAGAGCCAAAATAGACATGAGCTCCCCTAACATGTTAATGAGGGATCCTGTTTTATATAGGGTTATGAATGTAGATCATCACAGAACTGCAGGCAAGTGGAAGGTGTATCCAATGTATGACTGGACACACGGAGAGTCAGATTACATTGAGCAGGTTTCACACTCTCTCTGTACTTTGGAGTTTGAGCCGCACCGAGAACTTTATGACTGGTTTTTAGACGCAATTAGTCCACTTAAAGGAATAAGACCTAAACAAAGAGAGTTTTCTAGACTTAACCTTTCTTACACAATCACAAGCAAAAGAAAGCTTGCGCAGTTGGTTGAAGAGAAAATGGTAGACGGGTGGGATGACCCCAGAATGCCAACTATTTCTGGTTTAAGAAAAAGAGGGTACACCCCAGAGTCTCTTAAAAACTTTGCTTTAACTGTAGGTGTGTCAAAAAGAGAAAATGTTATAGACGCATCACTTTTAGAATTCTGTATTAGAACTCACTTGAATCAGGTTGCACCCAGGGCTATGGCTGTTATAGATCCAATAAAAATAAAAATAATTAATTACGAAAATGAAAAGGGGGAAACAATCAACTTTGACATAAATCCTCAGGCAAAAGAACTTGGAACAAGAGAAATTAATTTTTCAAAGGAACTTTATATTGAAAATGAAGACTTTCAAGAAAACCCAGAAGATGGTTTTTTCAGACTTTCGTTAGGAGAGGAAGTAAGGTTAAAAAACGCATATATTATTAAAGCAGTAGACCTTGTTAAAGACGAGGAAGGAAATGTAAAAGAAGTTTTGTGTGAGTATGATAGTAAAAGCAGAAGTGGGTCAAACACACCTGAGAGCAATAGAAAGGTAAAAGGGACAATTCACTGGGTTTCCTATACAGACTCTGTTAAAGCAAAAATAAACATATACGACCGACTATTTAAAGTTCCAGAACCAGGAAAGGATAACGATCTTAAAAAAGAGGTTAATCAAAACTCATTAGAAGTAAAAGAGGCTTTTGTTGAGCCGTATTTAGCGGAATCATTAGAAGCTCAGCAATTTCAATTTCAAAGATTGGGATACTTTGTTAGAACCGACAACAAAAAAACCCTAGAGTTTAACAAAACTGTAGGGTTGAAAGATGGTTGGAAAAAATAAAACCAACAAATTTATTCATTTTCGAATTCTCCAAACTCTGGAGTTTGTGGCGCCTCAGGCTTGTTTGAAGGAACACTCTTAGGAGGGTTGCCAGAATTTTTTTGATTTTCTTTTTGCATCGCCTCACCTATTTTGCTACTAGCTGTAAACGCCGCAACCATATCATTTAACATTGTGCTGCCTGCTTGAGGAGAGTTGGGCATTAGGATAAGGTTAGAGTTTGTTTCACCTCCTATTGACTGAAGCGTGTCATAGTGTTGCGTAACAACAATTAAAGCAGAAGCTTCTTGCGAGTTTATGCCAACAGAGCCTAGGGTTCCCACAGAGTCCTCAATACCTTTAGCAATCTCTCTTCTTTGATCTGCTATACCCTGACCTTGAAGTCTTTTGCTTTCAGCCTCAGCTTTTGCTTTCTCTACCATTAAAATTCTTGCAGCATCACCCTCGTATTGAGCCGCTGTTTTTTCTCTATCAGCAGCGTTTATTCTGTTCATTGCTATTTTAACTTCAGCATCTGGTTCAATATCTGTAACTAATGCTTTAACAATGAAATAACCATACTCATCCATTGCCTCTCCTAAGGACTGCTTTACAGCCACAGCTATATCATCTTGTTTTGAAAAAACATCATCTAATTTCATTTTTGGCACCTGAGAACGAATTAAGTCAAACACGTAAGAGGTTATCTGGTCTTGAGGAAAATCAAGCTTATAAAATGCGTCAAACACTTTTGAGTCAACAACCCTATATTGAACTGAGACCTTTAGTTTCACAAAAACATCATCGCTAGTTTTTGTCTCAACTACAACATCAAGTTGAAGAACCTTTAAACTTAGTTTTCCGGCAATCCTGTCCACTAGAGGAATTTTTATCTGAAGACCAGGACCTCTAACAGATTGAAATTTTCCAAACCTTTCTACAATTGCAGCAGACTGTTGCTTTACAATAAAGATTGTTGAGATAAGTATGAAAAAAAGAAATAGTATAATTAAGGGTGTTGTAAATAAACTCATTTTATATTTTATTAGTTAAACTTTCAATTCTATTTAAGGTTTCTTCAGAACCTATAAATGCAATAATTTTAAATAAATCAGGGCCAGATAAATTTCCAACTAAGCACAAACGAAGAGTCTTCATTATATTTCCAAATGAAATCTCATTTTTTGATCCAAAAGCCATTAATTCTTCTTTAAGTGCACTTGGCTCTGACATTCTCGACTCCTTTAATTTACAAAAATTTAAAACATCAAAAACAGTCTCTCTTCCAATTTTTTCAACAACAGCTAAGTCATACTCTTTTGGCTGCCCAAGAAACACTTTCAACTCTCTGACTAAATCATGTGAAGTATTAAGCCTCTCTTTAACTAAATTAATAATTTCAATAGATTTCTCTAGTGTGTATTTTTCGTTTATCTGAAGTGATGATTCTTCTGACAACGAAAGAAGTTTTTCAGCAGAAAAATCTTTCATATGAAGATGGTTTACCCACAAAGCTTTTTTATAATCAAAACGAGCTCCAGATTTATTAATGTCCTTATCATTAAATTCCTGAACTAGTTCATCAAGGGAGTATTTTTCTTTATCTGAGCTATTGCTCCAGCCCAACAGAGCTAGATAGTTAATAAGGCCTTCTGGCGAAAATCCTGCTTCTTTAAATCCTTTTGAGCCTTCCCATGTAACGGCAAACACTGGATGTCCTTGTTCCTCTGCATCTCTTTTTGAAAGTTTCCCTGACCCTGAGCTTTTTAATATTAATGGCAGGTGATAAAACTTAGGCGGCGTCCAACCAAAATGTTCATATAAAAGAACATGAGAAGGTAAAGAAGAAAGCCACTCTTCTCCTCTTATAACAGAGGTTATATTCATTTCGTTGTCGTCTACAACGTTTGCCAGGTGATATGTTGGCATGCCATCAGACTTTAAAATTATTTTATCTTCTAGTTCTTCAGAGTTGAAACTTAAGTTTCCTCTAACCTCATCTACTACGTTAATTATTTTTTTTTCAGGAACTGTCATTCTAACAACAAACCTTCCCAAGCCTACCCTTCTTTTTGTTTCTTCTTCACCTAGAGAGAATGAGTTTACTAAACCTTTTCTTGTAGTGTAGTTATACTTAAAGTCGCCGCCAGATTCTTTTCTTGCTTGATCAAGCTCTTCTGCAGAGTCAAAAGCATAATAGGCTAATCCTTTTTTAATTAATAAAGAAACACTTTTATTATAAATCGATTTTCTATCACTCTGTTTAATTGGACCTTCGTCAAACTCTAAGCCTAACCATTTAAGGGAGTCTATTATATGTTGTTCAGCACCACTGACTGTTCTTTTGGAGTCTGTGTCTTCTATTCTAAGTATAAAACGACCTCCGCTTTTCTTGGCGATTAAATAATTAAAAAGAGCGGTTCTTACTCCGCCAATGTGAAGTGGTCCTGTTGGGCTTGGCGCAAATCTTGCTCTTTCTATCATTCCTCAAATATAACACCATATTATTCCTTATTGAAATTATCCTAAAGAATTGATTTATATTTGTCAAAATATGCAGAATATAAAATTTGTTGGAACGCCAAAACACCTTTTAAACGAAGAGCTCGTTTCTTCTGTGCTTATCAATTTTGCATCCTTTGATGGGCACGAGATTGATACCCTTGAATACAATTTTATTGATTCTGAAAAAATGTTTACTTTAAACAAGGACTTTCTTAATCATTCAGCTGACACTGACATAATAACTTTTGATTATTCAGAGGACAAATCGATAGTTGCAGAAGTTTATATTTCCACAGAAATGATGATTAACAATGCCAGCTTAAATTCACAAACAGCTGAAAATGAAGCTGTTAGGCTTGTTTCTCACGCGTTATTTCACTGTCTGGGTTATAAAGATAAATCCTTGAAGGAAAAAGAGATAATGAGAAATAAGGAGGAAGAGTTTCTTTCTGCTGTTTCACGTGAAACAAAACTAGATGTTTGATTCAAAGTATGATGTTATAGTTGTTGGTGGTGGTCATGCTGGAGCTGAGGCTGCTGCGTCATCTGCAAATCTTGGAGCTAAAACTTTATTGGTTACAATGAACCTTCAGACGATTGGCCAAATGTCCTGTAATCCTGCTATGGGCGGAATTGCAAAGGGGCAAATTGTTAGAGAAATAGATGCCATGGGGGGTTACAGCGGTGTAGTTTCTGATCTAACAGCGATTCAATTTAAAATGTTGAATAAATCTAAAGGCCCTGCTATGTGGAGTCCAAGGGTTCAGTCTGATAGAGCCCAATTTGCACTTAAATGGCGTGAGCTACTTGAAAAAACCTCTAACCTAGATTTTTACCAAGATATGGTTGTCGGGTTAATTGTGGAAAACCACAAAATAGAAGGTGTCGTTACAGGCCTCGGAAATAAGATTTATTCTAAATCTGTTATTCTAACCAATGGAACTTTTTTAAATGGCCTTATTCATGTCGGTGATAAAAATTTTGGAGGAGGAAGAGTTGGAGAAAAATCTTCTACAGGGATTACAGCAGATTTAGAATCTTTGGGGTTTGTTTCTGGCAGAATGAAAACAGGAACTCCGCCAAGAGTTGACGGTAGATCTCTAGATTACTCTGTTATGGAGGAGCAGCCAGGAGACTTAAACCCAGGAAAATTTAGTTATTTAGAAAAAATTAAACCTCTTGAAAGTCAAACTAGTTGTCACATTACCCATACAAATTCTCGTGTTCATGATATTTTAGCAAACTCCTTTGACAAATCTCCTATGTACAATGGAGCCATTAACAGTACAGGGCCAAGGTATTGCCCTTCTATAGAGGACAAGATTAGTAGGTTCTCAGAAAAGGAAAGACATCAAATATTTGTAGAGCCAGAAGGTTTAAACACTGTAGAGGTTTATGTCAACGGGTTTTCTACTTCAATGCCAGAAGATGTCCAGTATTCAGCAATTAAGGAAATAAAGGGGTTTGAGAATGTTAAATTCTTTAGACCAGGATATGCCATAGAATATGATTATTTCCCACCTACCCAACTTAAATTAACGTTAGAAACAAAGCTCGTTGATAACCTTTTCTTTGCGGGTCAAATTAACGGAACCACTGGTTACGAAGAAGCTGCTGCGCAAGGTCTGATGGCTGGAATAAACGCTGTCTCCAAAGTTTTTTCCAAAGACCCTCTTATACTTACAAGAAGCGAAGCGTACATAGGGGTTTTAATTGATGACCTTATAACAAAAGGCACTGAAGAGCCATACAGGATGTTTACGTCCAGAGCGGAGTACAGAACACTTTTAAGGCAAGATAATGCAGACATAAGGTTAACAGAGAAAGCTTTTAATATTGGGCTTGCATCGGAAGAAAGGCTTTTAAAAGTTGTTGATAAGCAAGAAAAAGTTAAAGACTTTGTTGAATTCTTTGAACAAACAAGTTTTGACTTGATAGAGGTAAATAAAATCTTAGACTCTGTAGGGTATGAGCCTGTACCTCAAAAAGGAAAGCTTGCAAAAATTTATTCAAGACCAAATATCAAGCAGGATCATATAAACACATTAACGTCGGTTAAAAGCTATATAGACAAAAACAATCTTGATGATGATGTTTTAGAACAAACGGAGATCCAGATTAAGTATAAAGGGTATATTGAAAAAGAAAAGAATAATGCAGATAAATTACAAAGACTAGAAGACATAAAGATTCCAGACAACTTTGACTACAACCCGTTAGCTTCATTATCATTCGAGGCAAAAGAAAAATTAAATAAAATAAGGCCATCTACTTTGTCCCAGGCGTCTAGAATAAGCGGTATAAAGCCAAGCGATATAAGCGTGCTTTTAGTTAAAATGGGCAGGTAGTTGTTCCACGTGAAACAGATGTTTAAAAAAGATTCGACAGCACACAGGGTTAAAGACTTCATCGTCTCAGATAGATTTTTTAATATTTATGAAGATGCTGAAAGTAAGATATTGTGGACTGATGTTGACAAATCACACAACCATCTGAAATATTACCTATCAGATAATTATATTCCTCATTCTGATAAGAAAGGCCTTTTAGGTTTTTTATACAACGTTTCTCAAAGGATAATGTTTGTCTATAAAAGAATTATTTTGAGCAATCAGCTTAAAGAGTCTAGGAGTGTTCTTGATTATGGTTCTGGCGATGGAAAGTTTGCAAAATCTTTAGAGAAAAAAGGAAAAAAAATATTTACCTACGATCCATATAAAGCAAACACATCAAACAGTATTAACTTGTTACAAAATGCTGATTTTCAAGTAGATATGATAATGATGTGGCATGTTCTTGAACACATTCCAGATCTTAAAAAAGTTTTCCCCCAAATACTGGAGAGGGTGACCAAAAACGGATTTTTAGTTATAGCTGTTCCAAATAGAGATTGTTTTGACGCAAAATATTATAAAAACCACTGGGCTGCTTGGGATGTCCCAAGACATCTTTATCACTTTAACCATAAGTCGCTATTAAACTTTATGTCTAGCTATGGACTTTCATTTGTTTTTAAAAGACCTCTAACTTTAGACTCTTATTACGTTTCTTATTTATCAGAAAAATATAAGAAGGCGCCATTTCCATTATTTTCAGGGTTTATTATAGGGTTTTTATCTAATTGTTTGGCACTATTTACTTCAAACTTCTCTTCATCAGTTTATGTTTTTCGAAAAAACTAATCTTCTGAAATGTTTATAAGCTTGGTAAGATGTATAGCAAAGTTCGTGAAGACAATTTTAGAATTAACATTTCTAGAAATAGAGTAATGAGAGTCTTCAATTAAGCTTATAATTTCTATTAAATTTTTACTGTGGATAAAGGGGGCAAGGTTTTCTATTTTAAAATTAGAATTTGAAAGAAATGAGTTAAGATTTTGAGACTTGTAGCTAACCAACATAGCCTCTCTTACAAGAAAAGAACAGTATCCCAAAAACTCCTTTTGCTGTTCTCTTGAATTTGAAGAAATCTTGTCTGCCCATTTTGTTAAATCTAAAATAGCTTTCTTGCTTTTTTTTGCTAAAAAAGCGAACCTTAGACACTCAATAAAATTTTGTTCATGAGATATAGACGCAACATCTTCTTCTATATAATTCATAGATCGAGCAATACTACCCCTTGAAGAATTAACAATCATCCCATGCTCAATTCCATCAAATGAATTTTTAAGAAAAGCTTTATGATCATCATGGCTAATAGGCTTCATTGTAGAAATCTGACATCTAGAAATAATTGTTGGTAAAACATCTTGAATACTGTTGGTTATCAATATAAAGAATGTGTTTATTGGTGGCTCCTCAAGAATTTTTAAAAGCTTGTTAGAGGTTTGAGCCATCATGGACTCAACCCCCCAAAAAATAAAAACCTTATTACCTCCAAGGAACGGTTTTAAAACAGCTTTTTTCTGAACTTTATCCACTTCTGAAACTTTTATAGAGCCCTGGGATGTAGTATTTCCAACAAAACTTGACCATTTTTGGAAATCAGAAAACGGATGCTGCCTTACAAAGCCCAACCATTCATTGTAAATATTTTCATTGTCTTTTAACGAGGCAAAAGAGGGAAAGGAAAAATATAAATCAGGATGATCTAAAACATCTCCTGAAAAAGAACTAGACTCAAGCAAGCCTCTAGCAATTTCGATCGCTAAATTTAATCCCCCATAACCATCTTTATCAATAATGATTTTTGATTGTGGATATGTGTTTTTTTTAATAGAGGCATAGATCTTATCTTTTAAGTCATGTTGGCCTAAAATTCTGTCTAAATTCATACTCAAATATATAGCATATTATATCTTTGTCCACATAATAATATTAACATGTTTAACCTAGACAGTCAAGATTTTACCAATAAGAAAGTAATCATTAGGGTTGACCTAAATGTCCCTCTAGACAAAAACAATAAGGTAACAGACACAACAAGAATTGAGGCGTGTATAGAAACGGTTGATAAAGTCATTAAATTAGGAGGGTCATGTATTTTACTCTCTCACCTGGGAAGACCTAAAGGAAAAGACGATAAACTGTCATTAAAACACATTGTTAATACGGTTTCTTTAATTTTAAAAAGACCTGTTCTCTTTCATAAAGACTGTATTGGAAGTAAAGCTGAACTTGCAACCTCCCTTTTAGAGCCAGGTCAAATTATGCTTATGGAAAACGTAAGGTTTTATGAAGAGGAAACAACTGGAGACAAAGGGTTTGCAGAAAGCCTATCTAAGCTAGGAGATGTTTTTATAAACGATGCCTTTGGAACATGTCACAGAAAACATTCATCTACAGCAGTAATCGCAAAGTTTTTTAATGGAAAAAAATTTGCTGGAAAACTGCTACAAAAAGAGCTTGAGGTTATAAGTCAAATTGCAGAGGAAGGGAAAAAACCAGTATTAGCAATATTAGGTGGAGCAAAAGTTTCCAGCAAATTAAAAATACTGTACAACCTAATTCATAAAGTAGACAAAATTATAATTGGAGGTGGAATGGCATACACTTTTATAAGAGCAAAAGGGGGAACAATAGGCAATTCACTATTTGAGGAAGAGTTAATTGAAAATGCCAAAGAAATTTTGACTATTGCAGAGGAATCAGGAAAAGAAATCATTTTGCCTGAAGATTCACTTTCCTCAACAGATTTTGATAATAACAATAGTATAAAAACTTTTAAAACATCAGAAATTGAAGAAGGCTGGATGGGTTTAGATATTGGAGAAAAATCGATAGAAAAATTTAACAAAGTAATTCTCTCAAGTAATACAATTTTCTGGAATGGGCCAATGGGGGTTTTTGAAAAGGAACAATTTTCACCTGGAACAAGATCAATTTGTAACTCCCTAAAACAGGCCAAAGAACAAGGGGTAAATGTTATTGTAGGAGGCGGAGATTCAATAGCAGCATTAAAAAAGCTTGGAAACAAAGAATGGGTTACCTATATTTCTACTGGAGGAGGAGCTCTCTTAGAAAGCTTAGAGGGGAAGATTCTTCCAGGAGTTAAAGCCTTATCAGATGATTCTTAAAAAGAAATTACCATTATTAATTACTCTATTGTTTGCTTCTTGCCAATCAGATAGTTCAAAAGCATTTGTTCCAGAGTCTAACGGAAACATTAACACATTAACAGTAGTTATGGACAAGAGTGCTTGGGGAAATAATCTAGGGAAACAGATAAAAAAAGCCTTAACAGAGCCATATGAAGGGCTTCCTTTTGATGAACCAAAATACGACCTGTACCATCTAGACCCGTCTATTTTTACTGGCTTTGCAAGAAGCAGTAGAAACATAATATTTTTTAATAAAGATACAACAGGCCAAGGTTTTAGGATAATAAAAAATCTTTGGGCAAGACCCCAAATAACAGCGATTATAACAGGGGAAGACGAAGATATAATGAATTATTATTTTGAAGAAAACAAAGATCTACTGATGAGGTCAATTGATGAAAACGAAAGGATTGAGAAAATAAGAAGAATGTCAATATCTCCAAACAAGGATAAAGAATTAAAAGAAAGACTAGGAATAGCTTTGATTTTCCCAGACGCATACGAAACCGTGAAAGACACAACTAATTTTGTGTGGATAGAGAAACAAGTTGTAAAAGGTCATTTAAACATAATTGCATATACGCTACCCCTAGATATAGATCTAACAAAAATAGAAGAGAGAATACCCAAAATAAGGGACTCAATAGGAGAGATTTTTGTTCCAGGAAGAGTGCCAGGCTCATACATGATTACAGAAAGAGCATACCTTCCTTACTATTATAAAACAAAAGTAAACAGTCTTGATGCCATCTTAACTAAAGGAACATGGGAGGTCCAAAATGATTTTATGGCAGGCCCCTACATTAATTACATAATTAATGATACTATAAATAAAAGAAAGATTGTAATAGAGGGATTTTCATTTGCACCATCAGAAAGCAAAAGAAACTACATGTTTGAGTTAAACACGATTATAACAACAATGAAGTTTGCCAATTAAGATATTTATTCTTTAGTATCTTCTTCTTCTTCCTTAGTAGCTTTTTTAAACTCCTTAATTCCACTACCAAGCCCTTTCATAAGCTCAGGAATTTTTCTACCACCAAACAGTAAAAGAACAACGATAACTATTAAAATAATTTGAGGTCCACCTATCATATTTGAAAATTTATGGAACTTAAGTTCCTTTTAACAAATTTACAGAATTATTTTTTGTAATATGAATTTATTATTCAGATAATAACTTATGCCTAACTATACATATATTTGCATTAATGCCAAAAAAGAAAAAACATACTCTATTAGACAAACTGTCTGAGCGTTTTCATATTCTTTTAGTTAACGAAAAAACACTTGCAAAAAAGAAACTTTTTTCAACCTCAACCATAAACCTGGTAGGATCTTCGCTATTTGCTTTTTTATTATTATTATCCACATCTTTTATTGTGATTTATTTCACACCGCTAAAAGAATATTTTAGAGGCTATACCAGTATTGAGCTTCGAGAGAATGCGGTTGAAAATTCAATGAAACTAGATTCCTTAGAAAATCTTTATTTAGCCCAAAGCAATTATATAAAATCATTGAAAAACATTCTTTCAGGAAATATATCTTTTGACGACATAAACGATGACACGGGAGCTTTCGAAACAAATCAAGTAGAGCTTGAGCTCATCAAAACAAACAAAGAAGACTCGCTTTTAAGAGCGCTTGTAGACGAAGAAGACAAGTATAATGCATTTGAACTTGAGGGAGATAGATTTACAACAGTCTTGTTTCCGCCAGTAAAAGGAGACCTCTCATCAGAGTTTGACTATGAAAACAAACACTATGGAGTGGATATAGCTATGCCCGAAAACTCTCCAGTTCATTCAATTAGCGAGGGTATTGTTGTTTTTGCAGAGTGGACATCTGAAACAGGTTTTGTTATTATTGCGGAACATCTAAACGGGCTAACCTCTATTTATAAACACAACTCCTCAATAGTTAAAGCCCAAGGAGATATAATTCAAACAGGCGAAATAATTGCTTTTACAGGGAATACGGGGTCATTAACGACTGGACCACATCTTCATTTTGAATTATGGTATCAAGGAGAGCCAGTTGACCCAGAGAACTACATTGAATTCTAAATGAAAACAATAATAACAATATTATTTGCCAAGCTAATTAGAAAAAAAAATAAAAAATGGATTTCAAATCCAGTTAAATGGCAAGCTAAAACATTTGATAAATTAATCTCCTCAGCGTCAAATACAAATTTTGGAATGGACCATGCATTTTCAGAGATTTCATCTTATGAGGACTTTAAAAAGAAAGTTCCTGTAAGAGACTACGAGGCGCTTAAGCCATATGTAGAGAAGGTTGTTGCAGGAGAAAAAAATATTTTATGGCCTGGAAAACCGCTCTATTTTGCTAAAACTAGTGGCACAACATCTGGCGCAAAATACATACCCATAACTAAAGAATCAATAAAGACACATGTTAATTCAGCTAGAGATGCATTGTTAAACTATTTTTTAAAAACAAAAAACTATAAACCAATTAATGGAAAACACATGTTTTTACAAGGGAGCCCAACGCTTGAAAAGAAAAACGGAGTTTATCTAGGAAGACTGTCAGGAATAAGCGCTCATTATGTTCCAAGGCTTTTTTTAAAAAACAGAAAGCCTTCATGGTCTACAAATTGTATTGATGACTGGGAAGAAAAAGTCGATAAAATAATTGAAGAAACTGTTGGAGAGAAAATGACAATCATAGCAGGAATACCATCTTGGGTTCAGATGTATTTTGAAAAAATTGTTTCAAAGGAAAACAAAACAATTAGCGAGGTTTTTCCACAATTGTCACTTTATGTTTTTGGAGGTGTAAGTTACGAACCATACAGATCAACATTTGACAAGCTATTTGGAAAAGAGATAGACACCTTAGCGCTCTTTCCTGCTTCTGAAGGGTTTTTTGGGTATCAAGATGTTTTTACAGAAGATCAAACAGATCTTTTATTGCTTCTAAATAATGACATTTTTTACGAATTTATTAAGGCAAAAGATTTTTTGAAGGGAGACTATGAGAGGATAAGCCTAAAAGATGTTGAATTAGGGGTGAATTATTTATTAATCATTTCTACATCAGCAGGACTGTGGGCATATAACATTGGCGACACTGTTAAGTTTACATCAAAAGAGCCATATAGAATTATTGTGTCAGGAAGAATTAAACATTTCCTTTCAGCATTTGGGGAACACGTAATTTCAGAAGAAGTAGAGAAGGCAATGAAGATCGCAACAGCAAATCATGGCGTTACAATAAGAGAGTTTACAGTTGCTCCAAACATTAATCCCTCGCAAGGACTTCCCCGTCACGAATGGTATGTTGAGTTTGAAACAATACCAGAAAATATTAATAGTTTTTCTGCAACTCTGGAAAAAGAAATGATAAGCCAAAACATTTACTATAAAGATCTTGTCCTTGGAAACATAATTCAACAACTAGATGTAATTAATGTTGAAAAAGGAGGGTTTAACAATTATATGAAATCAGTAGGAAGGTTGGGTGGTCAAAACAAAGTTCCACGACTTTCTAATGACAGAAAAATAGCAGACAAACTTAATAACTTCAACTCTTGAAAAATAACGTAACCGTTGTCTATTCTATTGAAAGAAGTTTTGTAAAGTCAGATATTTCAATTCTAGAAGCTTTGGGCCTTAAAGTTTATAAAATTCATTCAAGGCCAGAAAAAAACTTGCTTAAGTTTTTGTTAAACAGAATAATGGAAAAACTTAAATCTATTCTTTACCTGTCTAGATCTAAATTTTTAATTTCATGGTTTAATGATTATCACTCATTTATACCCATTTTAATTTCAAAACTTTTCTTTAAAAAATCTATCATTATTGTTGGCGGATACGACGCAATAGTTGATAACAAAAACAATCATGGTCTTTTTTTAAAAGGAGGCTTAAGATCAACAATTGCAAAACTTAATTACAAAATGGTAAACGAGGTTTGGATAGTTCATAAATCTCTAGAAAATGGTTGTGATTTCGCAAAGCAAAAATTTAATATTATTTCTGGAGTAAGAAGTTTTACTTCCAAAAAAAACATTGTTATTAAAGAAATAAACACTGGATATGATACAAGATTTTGGAACTACGATCAAAGTGAAGAAAAAACAGGAATTTTAACA
This sequence comes from uncultured Bacteroidota bacterium, assembly GCA_902509805.1. The sequence goes on along the minus strand of CABWZL010000002.1, from coordinate 70,582 downwards.
GCAGCATTTTTTTCTGAGAAAAGAGTTATAAACATTAAGGGGTTGAATATTTTTAACAAGCTGGCGTCCCTTCTTCCAAATATAAATTTTACAATTGCAGGTGAATCAGGCATAAGGATTTCAGACTTTATAAATTTAGAGTCTAACATTAAAGTAATGGGAGTGCAAAATAGAAGTCAAATGAAAGAACTTTATCAAAAAAATAAATTTTATTTTCAAGGCTCTAGATTGGAAGGATTACCAAATTCACTTTGTGAGGCAATGTTGTGTGGATGCATCCCTATTGGTTCTAGGGTTTTTGGAATCCCTGACGCAATAGGAAAAACAGGAGTTTTGTTTGACACAGAAAAAGATATAGAGCAGATAGTAGAGTTTATTAATTCAGATTTAGGAGCTACGGATTCTAAAAATGCTAGAAATCGAGTTGTTAGAAAATATGATATTTCTAAACGAACTGAAAAAATAAAGCAAAATATTTTCTAATGGAAACTGCAGTATTAGGGTTTATTGGATCTAAAAACATTGGAGATTATATTCAAACAAAAGCAGTAATAGACATAGTCGATTCAAAAAAGACAAGAATTCTTGATAGAGAAAACCTGGACAAATACAATGATGATAGAATAAAAACAATAATTAATGGATGGTTTATGGAGAGCCCCAATAACTGGCCACCAAGCAATAAGATTATACCTTTATTTATATCATTTCATATAAACCCTTCAGCCCAAAGCAGACTCCTTAAAAAAGATTCATTAGAATATTTTAAAAAACATCAACCAATAGGATGTCGAGACTATTACACTAGAGATATTCTTTTAGAAAGTGGAATTAACGCTTATTATTCATCATGCGTTACAACCTCATTTGAGAGAAAGAAATATTTAAAAAAGAACACAAAGCCCAGGGGAATAATTGTCATTGGCGCATTTGACAGACTAAACCCGCTAATAAACACAAAAACACTCCGCCAACTATTTATATCAACCCTGAAGTATCCACTAAAAAAAATAGTATATAATTTAAAATTATCAAAATTCAACAAGCATTTAAACAATCAAAAAACTATAATTCAAAGACATAGTCAGATTATAAAGAGCCCTATTGTTTCTCATGACAAGGGGTTAAAATTAGCAGAAGACATGTTGACAAAAATTGCACATAGCGAAATCCTTATAACGTCAAGAATACATGCCGCATTACCTGCGCTAGCAATGGGGTTAAAAGTTGTGTTTATTGATGAAGGACTTGAACACGACAATCACAAACAAAGACTTTCAGGGTTAAGAAACTATTTTACCTGCATCAATCTTAAGGAATTTTTTATGATTAATTTAGACAATCTACTTGAAGCAAAAGCAGACAGAAATCAGATCAAAAAAATAAAACTTACAATAAATAAATTTTTAAATCAATGAACATTTTAGTTTTAGGCTCAGGAGGAAGAGAGCATGCAATAATTCAGAGCATGTCAATAAGTAAAAATTGCACAAAACTTTATGCACTTCCTGGAAATGGTGGAACCTCACTTTTAGCTCAAAATATCGAAGGAACTGTTAATGATTTTGACCTAATTAAGAATGTAGTTAAAGAAAAGAATATTTCAATGGTTTTCGTGGGGCCAGAAGATCCAATTGTAAACGGAATATATGACTATTTTAAGGCGGACAAAGAACTCAATAAGATTAAAATCATCTCGCCAAGTAAGCAAGCAGGCTCATTGGAGGGAAGTAAAGACTTTGCAAAAGATTTCATGGAAAAATATAATATTCCAACTGCAAGACATAAAACTTTTAATGTAGAAAATATTGATTTAGCTGATAGTTTTTTAGAAACAATGACCCCACCATATGTTTTAAAGGCTGATGGTCTTGCGGCAGGCAAAGGGGTTTTAATATTAAACGATTTAAGTGAAGCCAAGAAAGAAATAAGAAGCATGATAATCGACAAGAAATTTGGAAAATCATCTTCAAAAGTTGTAGTCGAAGAGTTTTTAGAAGGCGCAGAGCTATCTTGTTTTGTTTTGACAGACGGGAAGACATATAAGACTCTTCCTTTTGCAAAGGATTATAAAAAAATTGGCGAAGGAGATTCAGGTTTAAACACCGGGGGAATGGGGGCCATATCTCCAGTCCCTTTTCTTGACGATGAATTTTTATTAAAAATTGAAAATAAAATTATAAAGCCAACAATTGATGGAATTATAAAAGAAAAAATGGAATATGTTGGATTTGTTTTTATTGGATTAATTAAGGTAGGGGAAGAACCATATGTAATTGAATATAATGTCAGGATGGGTGACCCTGAAACAGAGGTTGTTTTCCCAAGAATAAAAAACGATGTTGTAGAGCTTTTTGATTCTTTAGGAACCTCAAATTTTGATAAGATTACTTTAAACATTAACCCTAATTATGCAGCAACAGTTATTTTAGTTTCAGGAGGTTATCCGGAAGATTATGAAAAAGAAAAAATTATTAATGGGCTTTCTGAAACCAAGAATGTTACTGTTTTCCATGCAGGAACAAAAAAGCAAGGCAGCAAATTTATAACTAATGGAGGAAGAGTGTTAGCTGTGACATCAAAGGCGGAGAAATATCAAGACGCACTGAAGCAGTCTTATAATGAAATTAAAAAGTTAAAATTTGATAAAATGTATTACAGGAAAGATATTGGATTTGATTTATAAAAAAGAGTGAGAGGTACTGTCTTTATCCTCTTCTCCTTTATCATCAAATTCTTTTAATTTTTTTATCCAATAAGCAGCCCCAGCTATTCCAATCAATATAAACGACCAGCTTGCTATGTTAGCAATATACCAGCTGTCAAGCTGAATATTTCTTAAAAGATCAAAAGGAAAGAAAAAAACTTCTTCAAAAAGCCATGCAATTGAGTAAAAAAAATCTTTAACCATAACGAAATTTATTCCACAAAATTAATACATTGAAATATGATTGCAAAGACTTTTGAAAAATTTTCTTACAATTCAGTTGGTATATCAACACTTCTTTTATTCGGAGTTTCATATTATTACACAACTCTAGAAGTAAATTGGTCTTTTGTAGAGTCAAAAAATTTAAATGGAATATTAATATTTGGAGCATTGCTTCTTTCTAATTATGCAATTGACACAGTGACCAGACAACTTAGTATTGAAAGGTCAAATAGAAATGCATACCATTTATTATTATACCCATTAGTTGTTATGTCCTACCCAATTGAATCTGTTGATATGAGATTTATATTGTCATCAGCTGCTATCTGGGCAGCATGGAGAAATATGAGAATATTTTTTGAGCTTAATAATAACTCAAAAAAAACTAAAAGATTATTTGACGCCTGTGTTCTACTAAGTTTTTCCTCTTTGATAATTTTGGATAACCTAATTATTTTCATCTACCCTCTTCTAGCTTTGGTTACCGCAAACATTAAGAGAGACTTAAAACATTATTTAATAATCTTTATGACTCCACTTATAATTCTGCCATCAGCATATGTACTTGTATCTTTTTTATCATTAGATAGTTATCTGTTTTCTTCATACTTTTTTGCAGATCAACTTCAAGCGACAGATGAGTATAATTTCATACCTAATTCATCTAGGTTTTTTTTGATGCTCTCTAAGAACAACTTTAATCTAACATATTCTTATGTCCCAATACTTATTGTATTTGTCTTATTTGTAATTTCAGTTATAATTAAATTCTTAAGAACCTATAGCTTGAGAAGAAGAATTCTTGATGGTGTAGGTGTATTGTTTTTAATATTAACCTGCTTGTTCTTTTCCATGAATCAGCAACTCAGCGGTTCAGAGTTTCACTATCTCTCACTTCCTTCTGTTTATATGGTATCTCAAATTTTTGTAAAAAAATTAAAGAGTTCATATGTAAGCTTTATCTTTATGTCCTTAATTGCATCTATTATAATTTTTAAATTTTTAATATGAATAACACTAATATCAGCAAGCTAGCAATTGAAATATTTGAAAAAGCTGTAAATGATTATCACGTTCATGATGATATATCTCGCTTGCCTGTAAACCCTTACGAAAAGAAAAGTTTTGAGCATTTGCTTTATGAGAAAAACTGGATAGATACTGTGCAGTGGCATTATGAGGATATAATTAGAGACCCTGAAATTGACCCTATCGAAGGTATGAAACTAAAAAGAATGATTGACAGTTCAAATCAAAACAGAACAGAAATGGTTGAATACATCGATTCATATTTTCTAAACCTATATTCAGATGTAGATCCCATAAAAGAAGCTAAGGTAAATTCAGAAAGTCCAGCATGGGCAATGGACAGACTTTCAATACTAATATTAAAAATCTATCACATGGATGAAGAGGCAAAAAGGACAGGCGTGAGTGATGATCATAAAGAAAACTGCCAAACAAAGCTAGATGTCTTACTTGACCAACGAAAAGATCTTTCAGAATCAATAGATCAGCTTCTTGAAGATATTGCAAGTGGTGAGAAAAAAATGCGAGTTTATAAGCAAATGAAAATGTATAATGATGAGTCGCTAAACCCTGTGTTGTATAAAAAAGATGAGTCAAAAAAAGGATAAATCTATTCTGGTTTTTAGATTTTCAGCTCTTGGCGATATAGCCATGATAGTTCCCGTCTTAAGATCTTTTTTTAATACTTACCCTAATCAAAAAATAACTTTTGTTTCTAGAGGTTTTGTGGAACCTTTATTCAAAGAATTTGATAATCTTGAGTTTATTTCAGTTGATTTTAATAATGACTTTAGGGGGTTAAAAGGGTTGTTTAAACTATTTAAACTCTTAAGAAAAAAGAATATAAAAGGAGTAGCAGACCTACACAATGTTTTAAGAACTAAGATTCTCAAAATGTTTTTCAGAATGGTCTTTATAAAAGTTCAGTCAATCGATAAGGGAAGAGCAGACAGAAAAAGACTAACTCAAAAAAACAACAAAAAATTTAAACCATTAACGCCCATACATTATAGATACTGTGATGTTTTTGGACGTCTTGGCTTTCCAATTGACCTTACAAACCATGAGTACCCAATAAAACCATTTTTGCCTGAAAATTCAGAGGAACAAAAAATTCTATCTAAAAGTGCTGGTAAAAAAACAATAGCAATAGCTCCATTTGCTTCCTTCGCAGGAAAAAACTATCCATTAGACTTGATGCAAAACGTAATAGCTTATCTTCAAAAGGACCATATAATTTATCTTTTTGGAGGAGGAGAAAATGAGTTAAAGCAAATTAAGATTTGGGAAAAGGCTTATGACAATGTAACGGATGTTGCTTCTTCATTTAACTTAACGGAACAAATTAACATAATAAGTTATGCTGACCTTATGATATCAATGGACTCTGCGAATGGCCACATCGCAGCTAACTGTGGAGTTCCGGTTCTTACAATATGGGGAATGACTCATCCTTTTTGTGGTTTTACACCTTTTGACCAGGGGATAGAAAATTCAATAATGGTTGATAGAAACTTGTATCCCGATATACCCACTTCTGTTTTTGGCAACAAAATTCCAAAGGGCTATGAAAGCGCTTTTAGATCAGTAAACCCTAAAGAGGTAATTGAAAAAGCATTAGAAATTTTAAATTTAGCTAAACCTCATCATAATTAACCTCAACTTCATCAGAGGTTGGCCTAGCCTGACATGAAAGAATATACCCTTCTTTTATCTCATCGTCAGTCAATATTTGGTTGTTAGCCATTTCAACAGAGCCCTTATCAAGCTTAGCCAGACAAGTACTACAGATGCCTCCTTGACAGGAATATGGAGCCTCTATGTCGTTTTCAAGAGCTAACTCTAATATGGTTTTGTCTTCAACCATCACTAGGTTGTGCTCGATATCATCACAAATAATTTTTACTTTTTTTGACATATACATACTGATTATCAGCGCAATATTACTAATAAAAAAGATATTTATTGAAAATAAAATTGTAGTTTTATTTCCCAATTTTTATAAAATGAAAAATTACGATTTATCAGCAAGCTGTAATACTATTGAAAAGAATAGCAGCTTTACAGGAAATTTTACTTCTGAATCAGATTTCAGAATTGATGGTTCTTTTGAAGGTAACATAGAAACAAAAGGAAAAGTGGTTATAGGTAAGAACGGAAAAATAGATGGAACTATAGTTTGTTCTTCAGCCGATATTGAAGGAAACTTTAGCGGAACAATCCACGTTGAAGATCTTTTGTCAATTAGATCTACAGGTGAGGTTCACGGAGACGTGGTGATGTCGAAATTAATTGTAGAGTCTGGAGCTGTTTTTAATGCAAAGTCATCTATGCAAAATGACGCAACCAATATAGCACCCCTAAAAAAGATTACAAACTTTAACGACGCGCGTGAAAAAACAGCCTAAACCATGGCTTGTATTCTCCGGATTAGTTTTTCAGATTGCAGCAATCATGTACCTTTCTTCAATGATTGGAGGATGGGCTGACATGCGCTTTGAAAACGAAAACAATTATTTCACTTTAGCCCTTTCAATTTCAGGCATAATCCTTATAATTTTTTTAATAATTTCTCAGACAAAAAATTTAAAATAACTTTTTAAATTTTGACCTCAAATGATTTTAAAAATATCTATTTATATATTACATTTGTCGCGCAAAACTTAATCTACTTTGTTGAAGCATGATATATATTAAAAGCAGATCTTTTTTCTTATCCCTGATACTACTATCTGCATCTTTCGCTCATGCTAAAGAAGAAGAAAAAAAACAATCGCTCCAAGAGGAGATAACGGAGTATATTTATCATCATGTTCAAGACTCTCATGACTTTTCATTATTTTCAACTAAGGACAAAAAAACGGGCGAAAAAATTTATTACGGCTTTCCACTTCCAGTAATATTAGTTGACGAAGGCCTGAAATTCTTTATGTCCTCAAAGCTAGATCACGGAAAAAATGTTGTAGAATCTTCAGGAAAATATTACAAGCTTTATCATGGAAAAATATATGAAACGAATCAAGAGGGAAAGATATCCTATGATGATGAAGGAGAAGTAACAAACTTGAAGCCTCTAGATTTGTCAATAACAAAAAGTGTTTTCTCTATTTTACTCGTATCGATGTTGATGTTTATGTTATTTACATCACTTGCAAAATCATATAAAGAAAACAATCAAATAGCAAAAGGAGTAGGTCGGTTTTTTGAGCCAATTGTAATTTTAATTAGAGACGAAATTGCTATTCCAAGTATTGGAGAAAATAATTACAAAAAGTACATGAGCTTTTTGCTTACTTTATTTTTCTTCATCTGGTTTCTAAATCTTCTTGGTTTGAGCCCATTAGGTGTTAATGTAACGGGAAACATAGCTGTAACATTTGGGTTAGCATTGATTACTTTTTTAATTACAAACCTTACTGCCAACAAAACATATTGGAAACACATTTTTTGGATGCCAGGTGTTCCAGTTTGGCTTAAACCTTTATTGGCACCAATAGAACTTTTGGGAGTATTTATAAAACCTTTTTCGTTAATGATAAGGTTGTATGCAAATATTCTTGCAGGTCATATTGTATTATATAGCTTGATTGGACTAATTTTTATTTTTAAAAATCTTGTTGGATCTAGCCTATCACTCGTCCTTGTATTTTTTATATCAATAATCGAAGTTTTAGTGGCACTGTTACAAGCGTATATTTTTACTCTTTTGTCGGCACTTTATTTTGGCTTTGCTGTTCAGGAGGACGATCATTAACTTTAAATAAATGTATAACTTAAATAAATAAAAATGGAAATACCTAAAATAGTCGGAGCAGGACTTGTAATCATTGGAACAGGGATCGGAATTGGACTTATCGGCCGTGGAGCAATGGATGCAATCGGAAGACAACCAGACGCTTCAAATAAAATTCTTGTAGCAGCTATTGTAATAGCAGCACTTGTTGAAGGAATTGCTTTTGCTGCCTTGTTTGCAGTTAACTAATTGAATTAGTTTATGGAAAAATTAATAAGTGAATTTTCATCTGGCCTATTCTTTTGGCAGACGCTAATATTTGTTACTCTTATTTTCTTGCTTAGAAAATTTGCGTGGAAACCAATATTAGACACAATAAATGAAAGAGAAAAATCTATTAGGGATTCTCTTGATTCAGCCAAGGAAGCTAAGAAAGAAATGGAAAATCTTCAGGCAGAAAATAAAAAAATCCTCCAAGAAGCTAGAGCTGAAAGTGATGCTATGATTAATCAAGCAAAACAATCAGGTAAAGAGCTAGTTGAGCAGGCAAAATCTGATGCGCGTTCAGAAGCTGAAAATATTTTAGCTCAAGCACGCACATCAATTGAGAATGAAAAAAGGTCAGCTATGAATGAAATTAAAAATCAAGTTGCAGATCTTTCAATTGACATTGCTTCTAAGGTTTTAGAGCAAGAGCTTGATAATGATAAAAGTCATCAAGAATATATTGATAAACTATTAAAAGAGAAAAAATTTGACCAATAATTATGGCTCTAGGAACTTCTTCTAAAAGATATGCAAAAGCGTTAGTAAGCCACTCTATTGAGCAGGGCAATTTAGACGTTATGTTTGATGAAATAAATTCATTAATAAATATTCTAGAAGAATCAGATGATTTAAAAGAGTTTGTTTCTAATCCTACAATTTCAAGGGAAAACAAGACAAAACTTTTGAATGAATTAACTGACCAGTCTTTGCCTAATATTTCAATTTTACTAAACCTTCTATCATTAAACAACCGATTAGATATGCTTTTAGATGTCTGTGAGGTTTTTGTTCAACAATACAATATTTACAATGATATTGTTGAGGTCACAGTTACAACCCCTGTTAACATTTCAGAAAATCTTGAAAAAACAATAGAGATATATCTGTCTTCAATTAAAGCAGGAAAGATAAAATTGACAAAAAAGAAAGATAAAGATTTAATTGCAGGATTTACTCTAGATTTTGACAATACAAGATTAGATGCGAGTGTTAAAAAAAGATTAGAAAAAATGAAAAAGCAATTAAAAACAACAAATTAAAAATTAAGAAATGCAAAAAATTAAACCAGCTGAAGTTTCAGCACTATTAAAAAAACAACTTGAGTCAGCAGATCTCCAGTCATCATTTGATGAGGTTGGAACAGTACTTGAAGTAGGAGATGGTATAGCTAGAGTATACGGTCTTTCTAATGCTCAATATGGAGAGCTAGTTTCATTTGACAATGATCTTCAGGGGATGGTGTTAAACTTGGAAGAAGATCATGTGGGGGTTGTATTATTTGGATCCTCTAAGGGGGTTAAGGAAGGTGATACTGTTAAGAGAACAAACCAAATTGCATCCATAAAAGTTGGTGAAGGAATTTTAGGAAGAGTTGTAGATACTTTAGGAAATCCAATTGACGGAAAAGGACCAATAAAAGGAGAGCTTTTTGATATGCCAATAGAAAGAAAAGCACCAGGTGTTATTTATCGTCAACCAGTAAATGAGCCTCTCCAAACAGGAATAAAATCTATTGATGCTATGATCCCAATTGGAAGAGGTCAAAGAGAATTAGTGATTGGAGATAGACAGACAGGTAAAACAACAGTGTGTATTGATGCCATATTAAATCAAAAAGAATTTTATGACGCAGGAGAGCCAGTTTTTTGTATTTATGTTGCAATTGGTCAAAAAGCATCTACTGTTGCAGGAATTGCAAAGACTTTAGAAGAAAAGGGAGCTCTAGATTATACAGTAATTGTGGCTGCTAATGCCTCTGACCCTGCTCCAATGCAAGTTTTTGCTCCATTCGCAGGTGCATGTATTGGTGAGTATTTTAGAGACACAGGGAAACCTGCTTTAATTATATATGACGATTTATCTAAACAAGCGGTTGCTTACAGAGAAGTTTCGCTTCTTCTTAGAAGACCTCCGGGACGAGAAGCCTATCCAGGAGACGTTTTTTATCTACACTCAAGGCTTTTAGAGAGGTCAGCAAAAGTTGTTAATGATGATAAGGTTGCAAGTGAAATGAATGACTTACCTGAATCTTTAAAGTCCAAAGTTAAAGGAGGAGGCTCTCTTACTGCACTTCCCATTATCGAGACTCAGGCGGGAGATGTTTCAGCCTATATTCCGACAAATGTAATCTCTATTACTGATGGTCAAATATTTTTAGAATCAGACTTGTTTAACTCAGGTGTAAGACCTGCGATTAATGTAGGTATTTCAGTTTCTAGGGTTGGGGGGTCTGCACAGATTAAGTCTATGAAAAAAGTTGCAGGAACACTTAAACTTGATCAAGCTCAGTATCGAGAGCTTGAAGCTTTTTCCAAGTTTGGATCTGACCTTGATGCGGCAACACAAAACGTTATTGAAAAAGGTAGAAGAAATGTAGAAATTTTGAAACAAAATCAAAATGATCCTTTCCAGGTTGAAGATCAGGTTGCAATAATATATGCTGGTTCTCAAAACCTTCTTAAGGATGTTCCTGTTAATAAAGTAAAAGCTTTTGAGGAAGCTTTTCTTCAAGAACTTAGGAAAAACAACAAGAAACTTTTAGCTGAATTAAAGTCTGGAAAAATCTCAGACAAAGAGACAGATGAAATAAGAAAAGTTGCTGAAAAAATCTCAAAAACGTTTTAATATATGTCAGGGTTAAAAGAGATTAGAAATAGGATAAGTTCTGTTTCATCAACGATGCAGATTACAAATGCTATGAAAATGGTTTCTGCAGCTAAGTTGAAGAAAGCACAGGATTCAATTACCGCTACATTACCATATTCTAACAAACTCTCAGAATTAATAAAAAACATATCTGCTTCAGTTGATTCAGATGAGTCTAGCCCTTTATTTGAAAAAAGAGAATTAAAAAAACCTCTCTTAATTGTTATAACATCTAACAAAGGTCTTTGTGGAGGATTTAACTCTAGCATAATTAAAGAAACCTATAGTCTGGCTTCGGAATATGGCTCTAATACTCCAGACCTTTTAACTATTGGAAAAAAGGGAAACGATATTTTAAGAAAAAAGTTTAATGTAATTAGTTCTCATAATGAAGTATATGACAACTTCTCTTATTCTTCTGTAAAAGAAATTGCTGAAAATATTACACAAAGATTTGAAAGCGAAGAGTATGACGAAATAGTTCTAGTTTATAATCACTTTAAAAATGCAGGAACTCAAATTATAACCAAAGAACAATTTTTACCAATTCTTGATGATTCAGGCGATACGAGCAATGTTCCTGGAGACTATATTTTTGAACCAAATAGAACAAAAATTCTTGAAGAATTAATACCTAAATCTCTAGCAATTCAATTATTTAAAGCTATTTCAGATTCTATTGCAGGAGAGCATGGAGCTAGAATGACCGCCATGCACAAAGCTACAGATAACGCTACGGACCTTAGAGATCAGCTTAAGCTTACGTATAATAAAGCAAGACAAACTGCAATTACTAATGAAATTTTAGAAATTGTTGGTGGAGCTGAAGCATTGAATTCCTAAATAAAAAAACTACATCATACACTTTTTGTATTTTTGATTTTAAATCAGACAAATGAAAATATTTATTCCAATGGCTGGAAGAGGAACAAGGCTTAGGCCTTTTACCTTATCCAGGCCAAAGCCTTTATTAGAAATAATAGACAAGCCTATAGTTGAACATTTGATTGATCAAATTACCTCAACACTTTCATCTGAAATTGAGGAAATAGTATATATTCTTGGAGAGGAGGCGTATTTTGACTCTACAGTTGTTGATTCATTAACTTTAATTTCTAAAAAATATAATGCAAAAACCAAGGTTTATAGACAGTTGGATAAATTAGGGACAGGTCATGCAATAATGTGCGCAGAAGAGTCTTTGTCTGGACCAGCTATCATTGCTTATGCTGACACAATGATTCAAGGCAAAATTGAAATTGACTTAAAGGCAGATGGAATGATTTGGGTTAAAAAAGTTCCAGATCCTTCAAGTTATGGAGTTGTAAATCTTGATGAAGAGCACAATATTAAAGAGTTAATTGAAAAACCGAAAGATTTCGTTTCAGATTTAGCAGTAGTTGGGATTTATTATTTTAAAGAATCTTCATTTCTTCGTGATGAACTCAAAAGGCATCTTAAGGAAAAATTAGAGCCAGGAAGAGAATATCTTTTAAATTATGGAATTGAGAAAATGATTGAGAAGAATAAGGTTTTTAAATCTCAAGAGATTGAAACATGGATGGATTGTGGTACCCCTCAGTTATTGCTAGAATCAGCAAAAATAATAATGAAATCAAAAGAGAAAGATAGTAATGAGAACAACTTCTCACGAGAAGGAAAGGTCATAATAAATCATCCTGTTTTTATTGGCAAGAATGTCTTTCTTAAAAATTCAACGCTTGGCCCCAATGTCTCAATTGGCAACAATTGTGTTATTACGGACTCTAAGATTCAATCATCAATAGTATACAACGACTCAAATATTTCAAACGCAAACATTAACAATTCTATATTAGGAAGTAATTGTAATTATGACGGATCTAATAAAGAAATTTTTTTAGGCGACTATTCTCAAATCAATAATAATGAAAAATAGATTTTTAAAAAAAGCTTTTATACTTTCTATACTCTTTTTGTTTTTCTTGCAAGGATGTTCTTCAAAAAAAAAGATTATAACCGATACACCTGCAAATAAAATTGAATTATCCGAAATTTTAAAAAATTCAAGAAAAGCTGACCTTAAGTTTGATAATCTTAGAAATAGAGTTAAAGTAGAATTTAATAACGGACGATCAAATCAAACCATTAATTTAAGTTTAAGAGCTTTAGAAAACGAACTTTTATGGATGAGCGCAACCATGATAGTTCCAATAGCAAAAATTTTATTAACCAATCAAAAAGTTTTGTTTTATGAGAAATTTCAAAAAACATATATCAACCAAGACTTAGATTTAATTATGAGAACCATAGGAGTTAAAAACCCTGTTGAAATTTTTCAAAATGTTCTTTTTGGTAACCCAATCTTAGATATTGGTAAAGGTGATTGGGAAAGAGTTGAAAATCCAAATTATTATGTCTTGAAATCTTCAAAAGGTATTCAGTCAACTCTGTTTATTAACCCCAATACTTTTAAGCTTGATCAGCAAAGAATATATATGCCACTTTTATCAGCATTAATAACTGTTGATTATAGTAATTATAAAATACTTGAAGATAAAGCTTTCCCTAACAACGTTTTAATTTCTTATATTAAAGGAAGTGAAATTATAAAAATTAATCTAGAATATTCACAATTTGACTTTCCGGATAACTTAACTTTTCCAATGGAAATACCTACTGATTATAAAATCAAAACTTTAGATGAAATTCTTAAGTAAAATAGCTTTTTCTTTATTACTGTTCTCAATTATCCCATTGAATGCCCAAAATTATGAGGCTAAGCAAAAAAAGCTAGAGGCTCAAAAAATCTCTCTAAAAAAGGAAATAAGCCAAATAAACTTTTTGATTTCAGAGTCTAAAAAAAAATCAAAGAATTTAGCGAACGACTTGGAGGGCTTACAGTTAAGGATCTCTGTTCGAGACAAAATTATTAATATTAATAATTCACAATTAAACAACTTAACAAATATTATTTACAATCAAACAGAGAAACTATCTGGTTTAGAAAAAGACTTAATTAAACTTAAGGAAGAATATGAGAAAATCATTTATAGCTCATATAAGAAGAAATCTACTGAAATGAAATTAATGTTTTTATTTGCCTCCGAAAATATAAACCAGGCATTCAAACGATTCCAATATTTTAAACAATACTCAAAATTTAGAAAGAAACAGGCTGATAAAATTATTTTAATTCAAGCTCAAATTTCACAAACCATTGACAGTCTTCAAATTCGCAAAAAGTATAAACAGGATATTGTTGACGAGAATAGATTGGTAAAACAGTCTTTATCTGAGGAAAAACAAGAACAAAATTCTTTATTTAGAAACTTATTAAAAAATCAAAAAAACTATGCCTCAGAAATTAATGAAAAACAAAAACAAACAAAGCTAATTGACAATGAAATTCAAAAATTAATAAGATTAGCCATTGCTGAATCTAATAAGAATAATAATTCTTCAAATTTTGCTTTAACTCCTGAAGGCAGGCTAATTTCAACAAATTTTCAAGCCAACAAAGGAAGACTTCCATGGCCATTAAAGGAAGGGATCGTTGTAAGACGATTTGGCACGCAGCTACATCCAGTTGTAAGGACAACTACAATTAATAGTAATGGAATATCTCTTGCAACATCAGCTAATTCAGTAGCTTACTCTGTTTTTGACGGAGAGGTATTGTCTGTATATGGTTTTTCTGGGGGAAATCCAGGAGTATTAATTAGACACGGTAAATACATCTCTAACTATCAAAACTTATCATCAATATTTGTTAAAAAAGGAGATAAAATAAAGGCAAATGATGAAATAGGAATTGTTTTTACAAATGAATCAACAGGAAAGACCGTATTAAAGTTTAATATCTTTAATGAGCTGAAGCCAGAAAACCCAACTATATGGCTGGATAAATATTAATTTTCAATTAACAACCAGGCGTCTTGACCATTACCTTTAATTATTGAGATAAGAGAAGCAGCTTCATTTCGAGTTTTTAATCTAGCATAAGCAACCCTGTAAAGACCTTTTGGATTTATCGAGGTATAGGATGCTTTATAACCTAAACTAATTAAGTTATTTAATTGTTTCTGAGCATTACCCTTTGATCTAAAAGAGCCTGAAATAACACTAAAATAAGGAGAACTTTGATCAACTTTTGGAGCAGACACTGTGACACTAATTAGTGGAAGCTCACCTAAATCAAATGTTGCAGCCTGAACGTTTTTAAGAATTTCTTCTTGAGCAATTGCAATATTATTAAGCTTTTCATTATCCATATAATTATTATAATTAAAATAGCTAAAATAACTTACTCCAATTAAGGCAATGAATATTGCTGCACTTTTTAAGATAGAACTTGAAATTAAAGATCTCTCATTTTTGGGTTTTTCTTTTACATTTTTAAGTATAAGTTCTTTTGAAAATGATTGAAGCCCAAAGCTAGAAGTATCAAAATTTATTGAGAAGTCAGGGTTAAAGTTTATGTTGTTTTCATTCTTTAGCTCAAAAATACCTAATGATTTAACCTCAACAAGCAGGTCTTTATAAAGCTTTTTCTTAAATGACTTAACCTCATCTTCTACAAGATTAAAGGCTTTGGCATATGATATTTTTCTAACTCTACTTATGTGCTTAACCAATAATCCATCATTTTCTTTAAGCATTGAATTAAAAGAGACGTTTTTAGTAGGAGGAATAAATTCATTGCCTACTACTTTTGCAGACCTTTTCTTGAGAACAAAAGCCCCAAAGCTAGGCAAAATTACACAATCATTATTGTGTAATAATTCAACAATGTCTTTAAAAATTGTCATTAAGTAAATTTAAAAAAAAACAGTTAAAAACCAACACGAGCTCTAACTCTTTTAAGAACATTTTGTGCTTGTTTTCTTGCTTTCAATGCCCCATCTAACAATAATTGTTCAACTTTATCTCTGTTGTTGTTTAGTTCAAAGAACATTTTTCTGTTTTCTGAGAAGCGATTCAAAGTCTCATTATATAGGAGCTCTTTTGCCTCGCCATAACCTATCCCCCCATTAGTGTATCTTGAACGCAACTTTTCAGTCTCTTCATATGTAGCTATTACTTTAAACAATTTAAAAACATTACATTTATCAGGATCTTTAGGCTCTTCTACTGATAAGCTTTGAGTTTGAATTTTCATTATCTGTTTCCTTAGTTTTTTATCATCTAGAAAAACGTCAATGATATTGGATTTAGATTTACTCATCTTTTCACCATCTGTTCCAATAATATACTTTGTTTCATCTTGAATTTTAGCTTTAGGTATTACAAATGTGTCTCCCATTAAATTGTTAAATCGTGTAGCTACATCCCTTGTCATTTCTAGATGTTGTAGTTGATCTTTTCCAACAGGAACAATATTGGCATCATACATTAATATATCGGCTGACATTAGCATTGGGTATGAAAAAAGTCCAGAGTTTACGTCTTTTAAATTATCAGCTTTATCCTTAAAAGAATGGGCGAGCTTTAGTCTTTGATAAGGGAAAAAACAACTTAAGTACCAGGCTAGCTCAGTAACCTCAGGCACATCACTTTGCCTAAAAAAACAACTTTTATTAGGATCTAGCCCAAAAGAAAGCCATGTTGCTGCTGTTGAAAAGGTGTTTTCGTTTAAGACATTTAAATCTTTAATTTGTGTTAGGGAATGCATGTTGGCAATAAAAAGATAAGACTCTTCATTAGATGAGTTAGCCATTTCTATTGCGGGAATAATTGCTCCAAGGATATTGCCAAGGTGAGGAGTTCCTGTTGATTGAATGCCTGTTAATATTTTGGCCATTAGAAAGTTTTACAAAACAAAGATATTTTTTTTTGACCTTGAAACAAAATACCTGTTACCTTTGAAAAGGCAATGTCTAAATTTAAGAGATGATTAAAAAATTCTTTTTAAAAATTTGGTTAGAATTTTGGTTCTACTTTCTTGCAGGAATTCAGGTTTTAATATACTTCCCTTTCCTAGTTTTAATACTACTTCTTCCTAAGGCTTATTCTAAATTGTTTTGGATTGCAAGAAATGTTTGGGCAAGAATAACTTTACATGGAAGTGGCTATTATGTTAAGGTAGAGAATAAGGAGAAGTTAAAGTCGGACACAAATTGTCTGATAATTGCTAATCATTCTAGTCATATGGATGTTTTCCTTATGTTAATTACATGTAAGAAGCCATTTGTTTTTGTTGGAAAAAAAGAATTATACAAGATTCCTTTTTTTGGATATATATATAAACGCGCAGCAATAATGGTAGATAGATCAGACTCTAAAAGCAGATTTGAGGTTTATGGCAAAGCAAACGAGATGTTAAAGGAGGGATATAATGTATGTATTTTTCCAGAAACCAATTATTTAGATGACACTATACTTTTAGCTGACTTTAAAAGAGGAGCTTTTAAAATAGCAATTGAAAATAATCTTCCAATAATTCCACTTGTGTTTTATGACTTAAAATTAAAGCATCCGTGGTATCCAAAATTTGGTTCACTAGGAAAATTGAGAGTTAAAGTTTTAGATAAAATAAGTGTTGAAGGGCTTACAGAAAAAGACATACCATCCTTAACAATGAATGCTTATAATAAAATAAGACAGGAGCTAGAAAACGATCCAAAACAAGCTGCAGTAAAGGCTACAGATAATTGGAAAAAAATATTATCCTAATCAGCGTTAAGCTGTTCAAGAATTTTTTGTTCTAATTCCTCCATTAATTCAGGGTTGTCTTTTAAAATAGCTTTTACAGAATCTCTTCCTTGGCCTAACTTGCTTCCCCCATAGCTGAACCATGATCCACTTTTTTCAATTATATCATGTTCAACGCCAATGTCTAATATTTCACCAATTTTAGAAATTCCCTCACCATACATTATGTCAAATTCAGTAGTCTTAAACGGTGGAGCAACTTTGTTTTTTACAATTTTAACCCTTGTTTTATTACCAAGAACACCTCCCTCAGAATTTTTTAATTGTGTCGACCTTCTTATATCTACTCTTACAGAAGCATAAAATTTTAGCGCGTTACCTCCCGTTGTTGTTTCAGGATTTCCAAACATTACTCCAATTTTTTCTCTTAATTGATTAATGAAAAACACAGTACAATTTGTTTTGCTTATTGAAGCGGTTAATTTTCTCAATGCCTGTGACATTAATCTTGCATGAAGACCCATTTTAGAATCACCCATTTCACCTTCAATTTCACTTTTTGGAGTTAAAGCCGCAACAGAATCTATGACTAAAGCGTCTACAGCTCCAGAGCATATTAAGTTATCTGCTATCTCAAGTGCTTGTTCACCGTTATCTGGCTGAGAGATAACAAGCTCTCCTAAATCTACCCCTAATTTCTGAGCATAAAATCTATCAAAAGCATGCTCTGCATCTATAAAGGCTGCTATGCCACCTGCCTTTTGGCATTCTGCAATTGCATGAAGTGTTAATGTTGTTTTTCCGGAGGATTCAGGACCATATATTTCGATAACCCTGCCTTTGGGATATCCACCAACTCCTAATGCAATGTCAAGTCCTATTGAGCCTGAAGAAATAGCTTCAATCTTTTCAATAGTTTGATCACCTAGCTTCATTACGGACCCTTTACCGTATGTTTTATCCAGTTTATCTAGTGTTAATTGTAAGGCTTTAAGTTTAGAATCTTTTTGATCAGACATATTGAAACATTTATCACTAAAGTAATATTTTTTATATTTATATTTTACTTAACTATGAGAAAAATATTAATATTAATTACCGTATTATTTGTTTCAAATCTTTACACGCAAGACATTCTTCCATTAAAGGAAAGAGCGGATTTTGTAAACAAACTCCAAAAGGAGAGATTTAATAATTTATTGCCTGAGCTTATGGAAAAAACAGGTGTTGATATGTGGGTCTTAATTGCAAGAGAATACAATGAAGATCCAATAATTAAAACTATGCTTCCTCCAACATGGCTAAATGCAAGAAGAACAACAATTGTTGTTTTTTCTTTAGATACAAAATCTAAAAAATTTGAGTCAGTTGCGATAGCTAGGTACGCTTTTGGAGATAATATTCCATCAATCTGGAATAAAGAAAAACAACCCAATCAATGGGAAGCGCTAAGAGATTATATAGTTAGTAAAAATCCAGAAAAAATTGGCATCAACACATCTAGTTACGAGTCGTTAGCAGACGGACTTAGCAAGTATCACTATGACCAACTCTACAATGTACTTTCACCAAAATTCAGAAAAAAAATAGTTTCTGCAGAGGATTTAGCTATTGCATGGATTGAAACTAGAACTGCTTTAGAGATGACAGCTTATTCACAATTAGTTGAAATTAGCAGTGCTATAATAAGGGAAGCGTTTTCAACTAATGTAATTACTCCTGGAGTTACAAGTACTGATGATGTTGTATGGTGGATGCGTGAAAAAGTTATTGAGTTAGGATTAGACACATGGTTTCATCCCACCGTTGATGTCCAAAGAAAAGACGAAAGTGATTTATATGCGTTTGACAACAACTCAAAGCTTGATATAATTTTGCCTGGAGATCTTTTACATTGTGATTTTGGTATTTCATACCTGACGCTTAACACAGATACCCAAGAACTAGCATATGTTTTAAAACCAAAAGAAACCAATGCTCCTGATTTTTTAATTAGTGCATTAAAAGAAGGAAATAGAGTTCAAGATATTTTCACTAATAATTTTAAGCAAGGTGTTACAGGAAATCAGATTTTAAAAAAATCATTAGAGCAGGGCATGGCAGAAGGTCTAAGGCCATCAATTTATACCCACCCTCTAGGCACATATGGTCACTCGGCAGGAACAACATTAGGAATGTGGGATTCACAAGGAGGTGTTCCTTTCTCAGGAGACTATCCACTTCAATATAATACCGCTTATGCTATTGAGTTAAACACAACTGTATACATTCCAGAGTGGGAAAAAGATATTAGAATTATGTTAGAGGTACCAGGTTTTTTTGGAAAGGATGGGTTTAGATATATTAAGGGTAGACAAACAGAATATATCTTAGTTGGCAAGAAACTAGAAGGTTTAACGGATTGAAACTCAGATAAGGTTATAAAAAATTGTAATTTTGCAATCTAGATTAGTATAGCATGCAACTGTACAATAAACTTAGTGCTGAAGAGCGCGCCAAAATTATAGATGAAAATTCTCAGGAAAGAATAACGCTTTCTTTCTACAAGTATTTTACTTTAGGAAACCCCTCTTTATTTAGAGACCATCTGTTTATTGCTCTCTCTAAATTAGATGTTTTGGGAAGAATTTATGTTGCAAGCGAAGGAATAAACGCTCAACTTTCAGTACCAAAAGAAAACCTCAAAATATTCAAAAAGTCAATAAGTGAAATACTACCTCTAAATGATATTAGATTAAATATTGCCCTAGAACACTATAGTAAATCTTTTTTAAAACTTACCATTAAAATCAAAGAAAAAATAGTTGCTGACGGGCTTAATGAAAACACATTTGACGTGACGAAGACAGGAGAACACTTAGACGCCAAAAGGTTTAATCAAATGCTTGATGATAAAAATACGGTTTGTATTGATATGAGAAATCATTATGAGAGTGAAATAGGTTTTTTTAAAGGCGCTATAAAACCGGATGTAGACACTTTTAGAGAGTCACTTGAAACTATTGATATGGAACTCGAAAAAAATGGAAAAGAAAAAAATTATCTAATGTATTGCACAGGTGGTATAAGGTGTGAAAAAGCTAGTGCTTATTTAAAGCATAAAGGGATAAAAAATGTTTTTCAACTAGAAGGTGGAATTATAGAATATACTAGACAAGTAAGTGAAAATGATTTAAAGAATCATTTTATTGGAAAAAACTTTGTTTTTGACGAAAGAAGAGGAGAAAGAATATCAGACGATATAGTTTCTAATTGTCATCAATGTGGAAAGCCATGTGATTCTCATATTAATTGTATTAATGAATCATGTCACCTTCTTTTTATTCAATGTGATAATTGTAAAGAAAAGATGAATAGTTGTTGTTCTAATGAGTGTATGGAAATTATTGAGCTATCTTTTGAGGAACAAAAATCTCTTAGAAAAGGAAAACACAATAGTAATAAAATATTTAAAAAGGGACGGTCTGCTAAATTAAAATTTAAGATAAGCTAATATGAAAAAATTACTTACAATTAGGCTGCTTTGGGCCTCAGTAATTTTTGGTTTAATATCCTTTTTTGGATTATTTATTCTTGCTGGCAACGGTACATTTGGAGAAATGCCAGAGTTTGAACAATTAGAAAACCCTAACACAAATCTTGCCACTCAAATAATTTCATCTGACGGTGAGATTTTGGGTAAATTTTATTTTAACGACAATAGAACACCTATTACTTATGATGAACTTCCCAGGAATCTGGTAGATGCTTTAATTGCAACTGAAGATGAAAGGTTTTATGATCATCCCGGAATTGATGTTAGATCAACACTAAGGGCAATAGCTTTCTTAAATACAAGAGGAGGAGCAAGCACCATTAGTCAACAACTTGCTAGACAGCTTTTTGTTGGAGTAAGGTCTAGAAGTATCTTTCAAGCAGTACTTCAAAAAGCAAAGGAGTGGGTGTTGGCTATTCAAATTGAGAAAAGGTATACCAAGAATGAAATTATCGCCATGTATTTGAACATATATGACTTTGGAAACACTGCAGATGGCGTAAGGTCAGCATCAAAAATATATTTCAACAAAACACCAGACTCTCTCCTCATAGAAGACGCAGCTACACTTATAGGAATGCTTAAAAACTCATCATATTATAATCCACTAAGAAGACCGGAGCTTGTGAAAGAGAGAAGAAATGTTGTTTTTCAGCAGATGCAGAGAAATGAAATGATTACAAAACTTGAGATGGATTCACTTGCCCAGCTACCTCTCTATATCGATTACTCCCCTGAGTCTCATAGAGAAGGATTGGCTACATATTTTAGAGCTTACCTGCAAGAGTTTATGAATAGGTGGTTAAGAGAAAATCCTAGCCAAGACGGCACTAAATACAACCTGTATAAAGACGGTTTAAGAATTTATACAACAATTGATTCTAGGCTTCAATCGATTGCAGAAGAATCTGTGAATGAACACATGAAAAGTCTTCAGGCTGAATTTTTTGCTCAAAACAAAAAGTCAGAAGAAAATCCAACCCCTCCTTTTAAAGACCTTCGAGAAGGACAAGTTGATACCCTAATCAAACTTTCCGCCATGAGGTCAGAACGATGGAGAAAGATGAAGTTAAGTGGCAAAAGTGAAGATGAAATCTGGGATTCGTTTCAAGTAGATACACAGATGAAAGTTTTCTCTTGGAATGGAGATATAGATACAATAATGAAACCAATTGACTCAATAAGGTATTATAAATTTCATTTACGCGCATCGATGATGTCAATGGAGCCTCAAACGGGTCATGTTAAAGCTTGGGTTGGAGGGTTCAACTATAAGCATTTTCAGTATGATCAGGTTAAGCAAGGAAGACGTCAAATAGGATCAACGTTTAAGCCATTTTTATATGCCACAGCTATTGACCAACTTAAACTATCACCATGTTACACTGTTCCAGACGCTCTTTATTGTATTGAGCCCATGAAACACGGAAATATGGATGCTTGGTGTCCAAAAAACTCAAGTGATAAGTATGGGCAAACACGTAATTTAAAAAACGCTTTAGCTAATTCAATAAATACTATAAGTGCAAGATTAATGGATCAAGTGGGACCAAAGCCAGTAGTAACATTAATGAAAAAAATGGGAATTAAATCATTTCTGCCTGAGGTACCCTCTATAGCTCTTGGAACACCAGACATTAGTATTTATGAGATGGTAGGAGCTTATAGCACTTTCGTTAATAAAGGAATATATATTGAACCAATTTTTATTACCAGAATAGAAGATAAAAACGGAGTTCCTTTGTATGAAGTAGTTCCACAAACTACAGATGTACTTAGCGAAGAAGCAGCATATGTGACTGTAAACTTAATGGAGGGTGTAACTAAATATGGATCAGGAGGTAGACTAAGGCATTCAGGTTTAGAGGAAACAAACTATATATACAGGAATTTGATTACAGGCTATCCATATGCATTTGAAAATGCAATTGCTGGAAAAACAGGAACAACTCAAAATCAGAGTGATGGTTGGTTTATGGGGATGGTCCCAAACTTAGTAACAGGAGTATGGGTTGGAGGAGAAGACAGGTCTGTTCATTTTGAAGATATTGCATTTGGACAAGGAGCAACAATGGCCCTGCCAATTTGGGGTCAGTTTATGAAAAAGGCATATTTAAATCCTGATTTAGGAATTTCATTAGAGGAATTTCCTGTCCCTGAAATAGTGACCATTCCTTTAGATTGTCAAAATTTAAATATTGAAAGCTCTAAAAAGAAAAAAGATCTAGAGGATCTAGGGTTTTAGCTTGTTATTTTTTCGTAACAATGAAAGGGAAATTCACTTTGCATTGGAAAAAAAACATCACCAAGCTGAATATATTTTCTTGATTTGTAGAATTTATTATTTCTTTTATTTTGACTAAAAGTATCAAGTCGGATAGACTTAAAACCATTTTTTTTAGCATACATTTCTGTAAAGTCCATTAAAGATTTTCCAACCCCTAGTTTTTGAAATTTTGGATCAACTGCTAATCTATGAATGTATAAATTTTTATTATCCTCTGTTAACCACTTTATATCTTCATATTCTAGATCTTTATTTGAACACAATACAACACAACCAATAACCTCTGAATTGTGTCTAGTAATGTATAGGGTGTTTTCTTTAATATCATTTTTAAAAACCTCCCTGCTTGGATATTTTTCACTCCATTGAAAAATTTTTTTGCTAATCAAATCTGCGGCACAAGCTTTAATGATTCTCATTACCCCGTCTAGATCAGTTGTTTTGGCCAATTCAATTTTAATCATAAAAAAATAATATTAAAATTAGAGTAAAATTATTAAATAAGGTAAAATGTTAATAAACAGTTACTTACAATATAATTCACTAACTTATATAAAAACAAACACTATGAAAAATATTAAAAATATTACAATGTTAATACTTGCAGTAATTGGTATGGTTGCTATAATTGGAGGCTCTGCCATACAGGAGAGGCAAATAGGAAAGTATCAAATAGACTGTGAATTTACAAGTGAAACTTCTCGAGCTCACTGTGTTACTATAGACACTGAAACTGGAGAGATATTTGCAACTCACAAAATCAAAAAAAGTGATTTTAAATTGATAAACTAATTCTTAAATTAGATATGTGAAAAACATTCTCTTTTTAAAGCTTATAGTATTATTCATTTCTTTTAACTTTTGCTATTCTCAAAACCAGATTAATCTAGATGTTGATAACGATCTATACTTTGATAGCAGAGACATGTATTATTCCAGCGGAATTTTTATTTCTTTTTCTTCACTAAAAAATATAGAGAATAAAAAGCATTTTCATCATTTTAAAATAGGACAGTTAATTTATACTCCATCAAGCAGGTATGAGTTGAACACTCAGCTATACGACTATCCTTACAGTGGATACCTGTTTTTAGAGCTGAGCAAACAAAAACAAATTTCTAAAAATTCAAGCTTAACTTTAGGGGGAAATATTGGAATAACGGGTGACGCATCATTAGCTAAAGGAATGCAGAACCTTTACCATGATCTTATTTTAGATTTACCACATTTGGCATGGAAGTCTCAAATGCCACAAGAATTTCAAATTAATTTAGTTGCAAATTATTTCAAAGGGTATAAGATTGAGAACAATGTAAATATTACAACACAACTATATTCTAAAATAGGAACCTATCAAATTATGACTGGTATTAATTTTGGACTTTTGTTTGGGGAGTTAAACTGGGTTGGATTTAACAACAATATAATTAAGAATTCTAATAATAAATTTTCATTTTATTTAGGAACACATCAAGAATATTATTTCCATGATTACAAGTTAGAGGGTAGTTTGTTTAATGAAAATGCACCCTTAACAATGACTTCGAATAAATACAGAAACACATTAGAGATAGGGTTTAAGAAGAAGTTTAGAAACCTCCAGGTTTTGACAACATTTAACTCTATGTCTAAAGACACAGAAATGCAAAGAACTTCAAGACACCCATATCTAAAAATAAGTTTAAGCTATCAACTTAACTAATTTTTAACTTTTCTTTAGAATAATATCACAAAGAATAAAAGTATATTTAAAAAGATGAATTAAAAACGCTCTCAGAGCATTATTATTCCTTTTTTTAGCTAGGTTAATTTTGAATTTTTGTTAATTGGTTTTGTTGGGAGCGTTTTTTACTTTGCCTGAATTTTGTACATAAAAGGACTTCCTACCCCTTCATCTTCAGATGTTATCCAAAATGTTTCTTGATCAATTATTTTAATCGCCTCAATCTGTGCTCGCTCTATAGGAATCTTATATTTAGTAAAATTGTTGTTTTCAAGATTGTTTAACTCAAAATTCTCAAATAAAATCAGGTATTGTTCACCTTTTGAATTATAACTAACTAATGCAAGCAAGCTGTTTTCTTTATTATAGTCTCCGCCAGTAATTAATGAACCTACAGTATAGTTAAATTTACTCGTAAGTATTTGTTGACCATTCTGATCTTTATCAATTAGGTATAAATCAGTATTTAGGTTTTCCCTGTCTTTTGAAAATAAAGCAATTTTATCATCAATTATGATTATAGCCTCAGCATCATATTTATGTTTTGGTCTAGGAAAAAAAGACTCTTGGTCTGAATAAGAGATTTTAATTATGCCATCCACCATAAGGTTAGCACCTATGCTAACTCTAATTATATTCAGATTATCTCTATTACCAAAATTGTTGCCGGTATCCGCAACAAAAAAATATTTGTTATCATTTGTTATATCCTCCCAGTCATTATTTTCTATTTCAAAATCAGGATTTTTATTCAACCCTATCGTTTCAACTATTTCACCATCCTCATTAAAAACATAAAGAGAAGGCTCCCCCCCGGAGTCATTGTGGGTTATAAAGTTGTTGTTATAAAACTCTAGGCCTGAAGTTTCGTTTATAATTTTTGGTAATACAATTTTGCTTATAATCTCTACAGTATCAATCTCTGCAGAATCAATTTCTTTATTTGAACAACCAAATAGTGTCAAACTTGCTAATAAGTATATATTTTTCATAATTTAAATATCTTTAGAACTTAATTTTACTGTCTTTAGTTGATTATTTTCATTATCAAAAACAGTCCAAACAATAAATATCTCATTGCCGAGTATCTCTAATTGTGGCACTCCTGTATTTCGCCCACTATCAATTTTAGAAATTGTAATTGGCTCTGAAATTTTACCATCTATTGAAACTTTTTTTAATCTTAAATACGTCCCAATATCATCAACCTCCATATAACTAACTAGGACCTCCTTGTCGTTAAAGAAAGCAACATCTACTCTACCTATAGCAGTATAGTCATTAATTTTTATTGGATTACCGAAAGATGATCCATAAGATTCTGAAAATGACAGATTAACCGATGGTTTTCCATCAGCAACAGTAAACCAGCTTACAGCAAGATTATTTGAATTAGAGACAACTTTAGGACCATTAACTGGACATCCATATATTTCCCATCCATCATTATAAATTGGAACTGGAGCTTCCCATCTATCATCTATATTTCGTGTTATATATATATCTCGAACTTCTTTATCGCTTCTATCTCTATAAACAACTAAAGGCCCTTTGTCAGTATGCGTTATTGATGTCTGACAACAATCACAAACAGAAGAATCTAGTTCAATCTCATTTACAATATCTCCAGCATTTGTAATTTCTGCAAATCGAAGGGTCATTGGTTTATGATTTCCGTCCAATCCTTTTTCTACTGTATTTCTTCCGTCTAACCAAGTAATAAAAAACCCTTCGTTAACGTTAGCAATTATACTCACAAAACCATGTTCTGCTTTAAAGCCATCAGTATTTAATATAAAATCTTCTTTTATTTTCTCTCCTGATAATTTTTGTAGATTTAAAAAAACATCATAAGTATATGTCCCAGAAGCAGATTTTTTTAGATAGCTTGTTAGTACTCGGTCCCCACTTATTGCATGAGTTGGAAAATCAGCCCAATTAATAAACCAGTTAGAACCAATTGCTAATGTTTGGGGATTAGTCCATTTTCCGTTTTTGAATTGTCTGAAATTTAAACTAGCATTCATATCATTGTCAGAAGAAATCCAAGTCAAGGACAATGACCCATTACTTGAGACTAAACTAGGCTGTGCATTACTATTATCATATAAAAAAGAGATATCTTCTATTAAAACATCTTTGGATGTACAAGAAAAAAGAATTAATAACGACAAAATTACAGCAAACTTTTTCATGTTAAAGTGTCTTTAATTTATTTATCATTTCTTCAGAATCCCATTCAATTGCTCCAAGAATAGTTTCAATTATTTTTCCAGTTTCATCAAAAATATATGTTGTAGGCATAAAATAAACTCCAAGAGTTTCAACAGATTTATTAGATTTCAAAAAATTGAAGTCAAAATTCCTTTCGTTTTTAAACTTAGAGATTTTAGAAATTGTTTCATCAGAAACTAACAAAAAAGTATACCCGTAATCCTCTAATATTTCTTCAGCTCTTTTAAGGCTGGGCATTTCTTCAATGCAAGGTCTGCACCAAGTTGCCCAGTAACTAATTATAACTTTTTCGTTTTTGAAAACTGAGAAATCTAAATTATTTTCATATAAATCTACAAATGAAGTTTTAAGTTGTAAAGATTCTAAATCTGAAACTTCTTTACTATTAGTAATTCCTGAGTTACAACCCAACAATAAAAAATAACACAACATGTAAACAGCACTTTTTTTCAACTTTGACATTTTTTTAAATTTACAAAAATTGATAATGCTCTTAGTAAGATCTTATTAGTTTTTTGATTGCTTAAGGTGTTGTAAGGATTTTCGCTTTGGATAACAACACTAAAAAGAATTAGGACTTCTTTTTCTTCTTCTTAGACTTTTTCTTCTTAGGTTTTTTAGAAGTAACCTTTTTAGATCTGTTCCAAATATTTTTTCGACTGTTGAATTTTTCAGCACTTACATTTGTCATTACAACTATAACTCCTGCTCCACCTTCACTTCCATATTTGTTTGTAGCAGCAAGACCGCTAAGAACTTCAACATACTTTACCTGACTGGCATTTAACGTAGGAGGGTTGCTATACAGAACACCATCAATCTCCCAAAGAACTTGATTTCCAGCTGTTTTAAAAGACTGCCTTCCTCTAATAGCAATATTTTTATTACCACGTCTATCAGTAATTTTTCTTGCTCCAGGAATTCTTGATGCAAGCGCATCAACTAACGACATTGACGAAACTGCATTTTGTTGTGCAGTTTCAATTTTGTCTTCTTGTGAAAAAGAAAATGTAGTAATAAAAATTAGCGATAAGATGTAGGCGTTTTTCATATTCATTGGACACCAAAAGTATTAAAAAGTTTAATTAGAATTATTAGTTCTTGTTAATTCTTTTTTCAGTTACTGATCTCCATAGATTTTTTGGAGAATTTATTAGTTCTTGTTTTGACGCACTAACTGAAGTCTTAACAATTACAACTCCACCAGCTCCATCAGAGCCATATTTATTTCCAGCAGCGAGACCTTTTATAATTTCAACATATAAAACCTCATTAATACTTAGCATGGGTGGTGTCTGAAATGTTACACCATCAATATCCCAAAGAACCTCGTCTCCAGCAGCAACAACAGAGTTTCTCCCTCTTAGTGACAAGTTTTCATTACCAAATCTATCAGTAATCTTTTTTGCACTTGGCACTCTTCTAATAATTGCGGCAACAAGACCAGTAGGAGACCCAGTTGCATCTTGATTGGCTCCAATTATTCCATATTTAAAGGAATTAAGGCTAGAATTATAATTTCTTGTTCCATAATTTGTTGATTGATAATTACTGTTAGATTGAGATTGCAGAATGCTCATCCCAAAAAAAAGTAAACTAAAAACAAGAAGTTTTTTCATCCTAAAATATTAGTATATAGATATCTACAAAGATATTGAATTTTTTTTCTACCTTTATAGACTATCTTAAAAAGTTAATGAACAAAAAGTGGACTGATATAAACCAAATTTATTTTCCAGATGGAGTGAGATCTGTATATTTTGATGGCAGAAGAGTCAAAAAGGTTGATATTCAAATTGAAAGAAGCTTTTTAGAACTCACATCTTCTCAATACGACTGCTCAAATCTTCCAGATCACATTCATTACCTCCCAAGAAAACAAGCTGCAGAATATCTTGGGTTAAGCGAAAGCACTCTAACTAGATATCATGAAAAAGGTTTACTAACCTGGATAACAAGAAGAAATAGAACTCCAATATATAAAAGAGAAGCCCTAGACAGTTTCTTGAAAAAAAGCCAATAATATTATTATCTTAGTTTTTTTTAATACTAAGTGATATGCAAATTAATTTTCACACAGTAAATCTCAAAAAAAAGTACCCACTCCAAATTAGTCGCGGTGTTCATGATAAATCCCAAAATCTTTTTGTAGAAATAATTAAAGATGGAATAACTGCATGGGGAGAATCTGCACCAGGAAAAACAGAAGGAGCTAAATCTGCTAGTGAGGTTCAATCACATTTGACAAGATTAGTTGAAACAGGCATAGAGAATTTATCAATTTATGAAGTTTATCAAAGAAGTAAAGAATTAAAAATACCAGCTTGTGCTCAAGCAGGAATAGACATGGCTTTATGGGATCTTAATGCCAAAAAAGCAAGACTTCAATTAAAAGATTTATTAGGCCTTCCAGCACCAAAAGTTCCCACTTCAATAACAGTTGGAATTAATCCACCAGAAGTGGTTAAAGAAAGAGTGGAAATGATTTTATGCAATCCAGATGTTAGAGCATTAAAAGTTAAGCTTGGTTCTCCTGATGGCATTGAACATGATAAGCTAATTTATTCTCAGGTTATAGAATCAACAAAAAAATCAAATGTTGCAATTAGAGTAGATGCAAATGGCGGATGGTCAGTGGATGAAGCCAAATTAATGATGAAATGGTTATCAGAAAGAAGAGCAGAATATATTGAACAACCATTAGTTGAAGGTGAGGAAGATAAATTGAAATTCTTATTTGAAGGAAGACCACTTCCAATATTTATTGATGAATCTTGCAGGTTTGCGGAAGACGTTGCAAACAATTTCCAATATGTAGATGGAGTAAATCTAAAGCTTATGAAATGCGGAGGAATAACAGAAGCATTAAGAATTTTAAATGTTGCTAAATCACATGGATTAAAAACCATGATTGGGTGTATGAGTGAGTCTTCAGTTAGTATTTCAGCTGGAGCATCAATATCAGGTATTATAGATTATGTAGATCTAGATTCTCACTACAATTTAGATCCTGACCCAAGTGAAGGAACATCTATGGTAGATGGAGTAACCATGAATAGTTCTTTGCCAGGACATGGAGCAAAACTTAAAACTGAAAATTATGCTAAAGACAACTGATAAGATCGCGGTCTGGATGGAGTCTAACCTTGATGATGATTATGGCAAGATGGGGATAAGTGCTCTTAGGTATCTTAATAATGAAATTGTATGTGTTGTAGACTCTGTTTTTGCAGGAAAAAAACTTTCAGAGGTTTCAATTATAAAAAAAAACATTCCAATAATAGAAAGCATAGATAAAGCAAAATCAATGGGGGCGAATGTTCTTCTTTTGGGAGTGTTAACATCAGGAGGAATTAGACCAAAATCATGGGACCCAGTCATTAAAGAAGCCATTGAGAAAGGCATGTCAATTATTAATGGACTTCATGATCAAATACACCCTGAGTTTTCTAAATACTTGATTGATAATAATCAATGGATTTGGGACACAAGAGTACCAAAAGTAATTCCAAAAATTGGATCAGCAAAAGCAGCTGATTTAATAAATAAGAGGGTGTTAATGATCGGCACCGACATGGCCGCCGGTAAAATGACTGTTGGCCTAGAATTATACTCTTACCTAAGAGAGAAAAAAATAAATGCTGGTTTTGTTGCAACAGGACAGGTTGGAATTACTGTTACTGGCAATGGAATACCATTGGATGCATATAAAATTGACCATGCTTGTGGAGCTGTAGAAACAGCAGTTATTGAACAAAAAGATAAAGACGTTATAATTGTTGAAGGACAAGGCTCAATATTACATCCAGGAAGTACTGCAACTCTTCCTTTGATGAGAGGAACGTGTCCAACTCATATGATTTTATGTCATATTGCAGGAAACAATTCCTTAAGATCATTGGAAAATATTAAGATTCCAGATTTAAAAAAATTTATAGATTTAAATGAAAATTTGGCTTCAGTATTAGGAACTTACCCGAAAGCAAAAGTAGTTGGAGTAGCATTAAATACAACTTTAATGTCTGATGAAGATGCCAAAAATTATATTGAAATTATTGAGAAGGAGACAGGTGTTCCATCAACAGATGTTATTAGATTTGGAGGAGATCGAATTTTCAGCCAATTATTATAGTTATTTGCAATGATGATCAGCAGCTCGTGTTGCTATTTGGTTATTTGGCTTGACGTTTACTTTATAGCCTAATGAATTAGCCCAACCTTTAGTTGCAGAGATTAATTTATGTGACCTATGATTTTCATCAGAATTATAATCCATGTCAATCTCTACTTGAACACTTACTTGTTTTGTTAACCATTCTGCAACCTGAATACTATATTCAGCCTCTAACCATAGCCTCTTCCATATATCATTAATCACCTCACAAGAAGACTTACTTAAAATATAGTGAACACCCCTTGTCCCAAGCCTGTAAGCTATAACACTTGTGTAGTTTGTTTTTTTACCAACATTTTGAGAGTCAGATCCAATATGAATTTTAGCGTAAGGATAATCTTTTAATATAGATAGTGTATGATCAACAGGATCAACATTGTTACCCTTTACATCCCTAAATAATCTCATATTCTAAAATAAATATTATTTGTAAATTACATTATTAATAAAATCTTAAATTATTAACTAATGAAAAATTTTCTTCCAAT
Organism: uncultured Bacteroidota bacterium; assembly: GCA_902509805.1. The sequence continues at coordinate 38,900 of CABWZL010000002.1, read as the reverse complement.
TCTAATATTAATACTTTCATATGGAAGTATCAATGCGCAGAGCGTAAATAAATTAAAAAAAGAATTACTTAATTCAATAGAGGAAAAATCAGATGAGCTTATAACAATGAGTGATAACATTTGGCATGCAGCCGAGGTAGCATTTAGGGAAGAAAAATCTGCAGAGTATTTAATTAATTATGCAAAACAAAATGGCTTTGATGTTGATTCAGATCTAGCGGGTATGCCAACAGCATTTACCGCTACTTATGGAGAGGGAAGTCCTGTAATTGGAATTATTGGAGAATTTGATGCTTTACCAGGTCTATCTCAGACAACAGTTCCTTATAAAAATGAACTTACAAAGGGAGGCGCAGGCCATGGATGTGGTCACAACCTATTTGGAACAGCCAGTTTAGGTGCTGCTGTTGCTATTAAAGAATTAATTGAAAAAGGAAGTCTAAAAGGGACTGTCAAATATTTTGGAACTCCAGCTGAAGAAAAATTTTTTGGAAAACTTTGGATGATTAGAGAGGGTGTGTTTGACAATGTAGATGTTGTGATGGACTGGCACCCTGCTGATAAAACTGAAGCTAATGTTCAACCATCTCTAGCGTTAGTAGATTTTATGGTTGAATTTACAGGACAGGCATCACATGCCTCTGTTGATCCTTGGAATGCTAGAAGTGCTTCAGATGCATTAGAGCTATACACTCATGGAATAAATTCATACAGAGAACATATTAAGCCAAGTGTTAGAATTCATTATCATATACAAGATGCCGGACAAGTAGTTAATGTTGTTCCAGACTATTCTAGAATCTGGGTTAGAGTTAGAGATATAACAAGAGATGGTCTGGTTCCTGTTTATGAGCAGGTGAGAAAAATGGCTGGAGGAGCATCTATAATGGCTAATGTTGATCATAAGATATCATTAATTTCAGGAATTCACGATCTACTACCCAATAGAACTGGAGGAGCAGTAATGCAAAAAAACCTTGAAACTTTGGGGGATATTCAATACTCTGAACAAGAAATTAAGTTTGCACTAGAAATGCAAGAAAATAATGGAAAACCTAAAATTGGAATCGATGGAAAAATTAGACCTTTAAGAGAAACACTTGAAAGCCCTGGAGGTGGATCTACTGATGTTGGAGACGTAAGTTATAATGTCCCGGTTGTAAGTTTAGCAGCAACAACAGCTCCAAAAGGTGTGCCATGGCATTCTTGGTCTGTAGTTGCAAGTTCTGGGATGTCAATTGGACACAAGGGAATGCTTCATGCTACAAAAGCTCTAGGAATGACAATGGTTGATATATTTAAAGATGAAAATTTAAGAAAACAAATAAAGAAAGAGTTTGATGAAAGAATAGGTGACTATAAGTACGATCCTTTCCTAGATCCCGGACCACCTCCTATTGACTATGTAGATTAGATCCAAGATCTAGTCTTCATCTCTTTTGTGACAATTTTAGAGAGGTATATTATGGCTATCATATTGGGGATTGCCATAAGTGCAAAAGCTATATCAATTAATCCAATTACGATCTCTACTGTCAATATTGAAGAGATTATAATAGCTGCTATATATATATAATTATAATACTTTCCCTTTTGAGGGGTTGTTAAAAAACCATAACATTTAACACCATAATAAGAATAAGTAAATAGTGTAGATATTCCAAAGACAGAAATCATAATAATTAAAATATAATCACCAAATCCAAAAAATAATCTTCTAAAAGCCTCAAGAGATAAAACAATTCCGTTTAAATCAGTTTCTAGATAAGCTCCAGAAATAATAATTATTAACCCTGTTATGGTGCAGACTAAAATCGTATCAAGAATTGGCCCTAACATTCCAACTAACCCTTCATCAGTCCCTTTTTTTGAAGTTGATTGTCCATGATAAATAGGAGCTAGACCAACTCCACTTTCACTTGAAAAAACAGCCCTACGAATACCAATCAATACAAGTCCCCAGAAACCACCTTGAACCATTGTGTTAAAATTAAAAGCCTCACTAAAAATAAGAGCAAATGTTGAAGGAACGACACTTATGTTAGATATTAAAATAAACATCCCTAAAAGAAAATAAAGAACAACCATGACAGGAACTAATCCAGAAGTAACTTTAACTATTGATTTGAGGCCGCCAAATATTACAAATGAAGTTAGAATTGTAAGAATTACACCAATTACTAATTTCCAATTACCATCACCAATATTTAAAAAACTATTTGGATCAAGCACGTCTATATACGACTGAGTTAGTTGATTAGCTGTAAAAGCAGGAAGCACACCTACTAATCCTGCAACTGAAAACCATATAGCTAATGGTCTTCCCCATTTTTTAATACCAAGAGTCATATAATACATTGGCCCCCCTAGATAATTACCATCTGTATCTTTATCCCTCAAGCTAACAGCAAGAGAACAGGAAAAAAACTTTATTGTAGCCCCGATGAGAGCAGTAACCCACATCCAGACTAGAACTCCAGGACCACCTTGGTGAATAGCAATAGAAACTCCGGAAATATTACCTAATCCAACTGTAGCAGCCAAAACAGCAGAGAGTGCTTGAAATCTTGAGATACCAATACTAGAGTTGTCTTTTTTTAGAAGCAAATTAAATCCACGTGAAATTTTCATTAAGGGGTTTGCTCGGGAAATAACAGTAAGATAAATTCCTCCTCCAATAATTAGGAATAGCATAACCCAATTCAAAGGAACTATAATTAGATTTATAAAATTTTCAACAGAGTCAAATAAGCTGGTCATGTCGAAAATTAATGATTAAATTTTGAAAAGAATACTTTCTTTTTTAATTTATTCTAAAATTAAATAATTATGCAATCAAGACGAGAGTGGTTTAAATCATCAATAGGTTTAGGAGGGTTAATGATGGCCCCTTCAATATTAACTGCTGAAGAAATCAAAAAATATAATCCAAGACCATTATCTAATGTTGTAAAGCTAAGCTCAAACGAAAATCCATATGGACCATCAGAAAGAGTTAGAAATGCTATTATAGATTCTTTTGAAGATGCTTGTAGATATCCATATGAATATATTTTAGAGCTACAAAAATCTTTAGCGAAAAAACATAATGTTTCTCCTGAGAGTATTGTAATTACTGGAGGCTCAAATGAAGCGTTAAGAATAACTGGTCTTGCTATCGCAGATGGTGGAGGGGACATTGTTGCTGGACAACCTACCTATTTAGCACTTATGAGTTATGCAGAATCCTGGGGAGGAAAAATTAAATGGGTTCCAGTAGATTCAAACAAGGGTTATGATTTAGGTAAAATTGAAGAAAGTATTGATGAGCAAACAAAAATGGTTTTTATTGCAAATCCAAATAATCCTACAGGCACTTTATTAGAAAAATCCTCTTTGAGTGATTTTTGTGAAAGAGCTTCAGATAGAACAATTGTTTTTTGTGATGAAGCATATTATGATTATATAGAGGAGACAGATTATCCATCTATGGACTACTTAGTTAGAGCTGGAAAAAATATTATTGTATCTAGAACTTTCTCAAAAGTATATGGAATGGCTGGCCTAAGAATTGGTTATTTAGTTTTGAAACCAGAACTAGCTGATAATCTATTTGGAGAATACTCTCCTTATGGTAGAAATAAGATAATGGCTCAAACAAATGTTCTTGCAGTTGCTGCAGCATCAGAAGCATTGAAAGATAATGAGTTTTATGCGTTTTCATTAAAAAAAGCAAGTCAAGAAAAAGATAAAATATATAAGTTGTTAGACCACTTGGAACTTAAATATGTAAAATCCAGCACTAATTTTGTTTTTTTTGAATCTAAAAAACATATTGATAATTTATCTAAAGAAATGCTAGATAAAGGAGTTAGAATTGGAAGGGCGTTTCCACCTTTTTATGATTGGTGTAGAATTAGTACAGGAACTAGTCAAGAGGTTGACAGGTTTATATCAGCAATGTTAGAGGTTTATTCTTAAAAAATTATTTTTTAATAACTGAAAATAATTTTAAAAGCTCATTATTATCTGGAAAGATTTCTAAACTTTTATTAATAAGATTGTTTCGGGTTTTAACATCTAATGTTTCTGACTTTTGGACTGTTTTGAAAAACAGTAAATGAAAACCAATATTTTTATTATTCATTAAAAGGTCCACGTTTAATTCATTGAATAGTTTAAGATCATTTATTAATGAAAAATAGATTTCAGCATATAATAGATTTTCAGGATATGTATTTATTAATTTTTTTGCTTGAAAAAGAGCAAGATTATTGTTGCCGTTGAAAATATAGTTTTTTAATAATAATTCTTGAGTCATTAAGTCTTTATAATTTGCACTAGTTGAAAAAATTAATAACGCAAGAGATTTTTCATAATCCTTTTGCTCAAAATAGTATCTTGAAAGATATGTTGATAAAGGAACAACATTAGCAGATAAATTGGGGATGTAGTAATTAATTTTATTTAACTCTTCATTGTCAATTGTAAATAGTTCCTGATTATAATCTGAAATTAATTTGCCTTGTATTTTAAGTGAGTTATGTTCTAGATAGGATAATCCTATTCCAGGTAAAATTAGAATTAGAAGAACATAATAAGAAACTTTATCTTTTTTTTGCCTGCTTTTTATATGCCTAAGGGAGAAGATTAAGGAAGATATTATTATAAAAGGTAAAATCTCTTGAGACCTGTGAATTGGAAAATTTAATAAACTATTAAAAACAAACATAATTAGCGCTATAACTAATACACCCTTATACTTATTATCAATTCTAATTACTTTTCTTACTAATGAGATTAAAAAACTTAAATAAATAACTAGTCCAATTATTCCTAATTCAAAAAGTATTTGGAGAAAGTCATTATGGGTATAGTATGGAACTAATATATTACGATTATTATTTTCTTTAAATGGTAAAGACTCATATTTCCAAGAACCTAAACCATAACCAAAGATGGGTCTTGAAAAAGACATCTCTATAGCCTTTTTATAAAAAATTAATCTTTGATTTGTTGACTCATCTTTAGATAAATTTTCAATACTTAAAGTGTCTATTTTAAACCTATCAGATGAGTCTGATGGGTTAATGTAAAAACTAAAGATGATAATTATTAATATCGCAAATGCTTGAGTTAATCTTTGATTATTATAAATTAAAAAGGTTAGAAAATAAATGAAGAATAAAGAAAGGACACCAAGCCTGCTCCCCAGAATAATTACACCAAGAATAGAAATTAACTCTACTGTTTTAAAAAATAAAACTTGTCTTTTATCTTTAAGATGCAAGCTGAGAAAAATAATAAAAGGCAACTTTATGATTATTGAAGAGCTACTAATATTTGCATTATTAGCTACTCCAGTTAAACTAGCTGAAGAAGAAAAAAATTCAATTAAAGTATATGCACCTTCAATAAATAAAGAGATTGAAAAAACTACACAAAGTGTAACAAAAGGACTATTTATTTTTTTAAAAATTTCAAAGCAAATAAAAAAAATAATAATTAGAATAATAATTTTATATAAGCTAACAACACCTTCGATACTGTTATTAGATATAAAAACAGAGAATATTAGATAAGAAATCATTAAACCAACAAAATATTTATGTTTATCTAATAGCTTTAAACCACCTAGCTTTAATTTGTTTGCTAGATAAGTAAACGAAACAAGTGAAAGTAACATCCATCTTAGAGCATTATTATCAATGGCTTCATATCCTGGAGACAAAGTGCATAAAATAAAAAAAGTTAAAAACAGCTTATCTAAATTTGTTTTAATAAGACTTAAAAACCATTTCATGTAATTTATTTCTTGTAAATAATATATGTAGCCTTAACTCCAGTTGCTAAATTCCACCTGTTAGTTCCAACAAGCTTCCCCTGATCATCATATACAATAATTTCTGCAGTGTTTGGGCCTGAGCTTCCTTGGTTTAAAGCAACAAAATCTACAACATTAAAACCACTTTTCAGATCAAGTTTAAACCCCTTAGCTTTTTCAGTTAATAATATTGCAGGCAAAACGACTTCATCATTCACCTGGATTTTAATTAAATCTCCATCAGGATATTCATGATCTCTTAAAACTATATTAACATATTCGCCATCATTTCTAATTTCTCCAAGAAACATATCTACCTTAAACTGATTACTGTTTTTATTAGATTCAGATTCTTTTTTGTTTAATCTGGATAGATAAAATTCATTAGAATTGATAAATCTTTCTGGTCGTTTTTCTTCAACCTTCGCATCAGGGAAAAAGTTTTTTCTGTTCTTGTCTTCTAATTTTTTTAGAAAAGGATTCTCCTTTTTTTTAAAATTTAAAAGAGAGTTTTTTGATTTAGAATTCGATGAAGAAAAAGGGATTCCAGAAGAATTATTGGAATTGTCCTGAGAATAACCAATGCCAATAAACATTAATGAAAACATTAAATAAATTAAATATTTATTATCTTGAATCAACCTATTAATTTTACACTAAGATAAACCTTTAACATGCAATTAGAAAACATCGACTGGCTAATCATTTTGGCTTTTTTCATACTATCCTTAGTTATTGGAATAATTGTTTCAAAAAAATCAGGAAAAGATGTCACTGAATTTTTTCTTTCAGGACGAAAAATGCCATGGTGGCTTCTAGGAATTTCAATGGTTGCAACAACTTTTTCTGCGGATACTCCTAATTTGGTTACTGATATTGTTAGAACAAATGGTGTTGCTGGAAACTGGGTTTGGTGGGCATTCTTGTTAACAGGAATGTTAACCGTTTTTGTATATGCTAAACTTTGGAGAAGATCAGAGGTGCTAACTGATCTAGAATTTTATGAATTGAGATATAGTGGGAAAGGCGCTGCTTTCTTAAGAGGGTTCAGAGCTTTTTATTTAGGGGCTGTTTTTAATGTTCTTATAATGGCGAGTGTTTGTTTGGCGGGAATAAAAATTGGAGGTGCATTACTTGGGTTAAGTCCTGTGGAAACACTTTTAATTTCATGTGCTATCACTGTTATATATAGCTCAATAGGAGGTTTAAGAGGTATTATTATTACAGACTTTTTTCAATTTATACTTGCTATGGTTGCAACGTTTTGGGCTGCATATGAGATTGTTAATTTACCTCAAGTAGCAGGACTTACAAATTTGTTAAACCACCCAGATGTTATACCAAAACTTAACTTAATACCAGATATAGCGGACACAGACCTATTCATTGCAGTATTTATTATTCCTTTAGCAGTTCAATGGTGGGCAGTTTGGTATCCTGGGGCTGAGCCCGGAGGGGGAGGTTATGTAGCTCAAAGAATGCTATCTGCAAAGGATGAGAAAAATGCAATATGGGCTACGCTTCTGTTTAATTTTATGCATTATGCTGTAAGACCATGGCCATGGATTTTAATAGCATTAGCATCAATTGTTGTTTTTCCAAATCTTGAGTCACTTCAAGTAGCGTTTCCAAACACAATAGTTGGAAATGATTTAGCTTATCCAGCTATGATCTCATTTCTTCCCTCAGGTCTTTTAGGCTTGTTAGTAGCCTCGCTAATCGCAGCTTTTATGTCAACAATATCAACTCATTTAAACTGGGGGTCTTCATACTTGGTTCATGACTTTTATAGAAGATTTTTTGTACAGAATAAGACAGAAAAACATTATGTGTTTATGGGAAGAGTTTTTACTGTTTTGCTTATGGTTTTTTCAGCATTTTTCGCTCTTTTCCTTAATAACTCTCTTCAGGCATTTGGAATAATATTACAAATTGGAGCGGGAACAGGTTTAATCTTTATTCTAAGATGGTTCTGGTATAGGGTAAACGTTTACAGCGAATTAACCGCTATGATTGTCTCATTTGTTGTAGCATTGGCGTTTGAGTTTATAATCCCTAACAACTTTTCAGTTGAAGAAAAACTCATTATAGGTGTTACTATTACTACAATCTCATGGCTTTTTGTAACAATGATTACTCCTCCATCAAAGATGGAGACCCTACAAAATTTTTATAAAAAAATTCAACCAGGAGGACCAGGATGGAAAAAAGTAATTGAAGAATCTGAATCTAAAGGAATTAATATAATGGGAAAAAAAGAGAAATGGGATGTTCCGAGTGGAATCTTATGTATGCTTTTTGGAAGTATCTCAGTTTACAGTATTCTGTTTGGAATAGGATATATTTTATATTCACAGACAACAACAGGAATAATATTTCTGGTTATTTCAGTTTTATCTGTAGTTGCTCTTATGAAATTTTGGAAGAGACTATCAACTGAAGGTTAGCCTAGAAGCATTCCAACAAAAGTTGCAGACAATAAAGAGACTAGTGTCCCAGCTATCATTGCTTTGAATCCAATCTCAGTTAATAGTTTTGATTTTTTAGGAGCAAGAATTCCAATTCCTCCAATTTGAATTCCTATTGAAGCAAAATTTGCAAACCCACACAACATAATAGTTGCCATAATAACAGACTTTTGATAAGTTAAATGTACAGCACTACCAATATCTTTAAGATTAGCAAGCTCTATATATGCAACAAATTCACTAGCAGCTAGTTTAACACCAAGCAATTGACCCATTAGCGTTATGTCTTCAGTTGCAACACCTATTAGCCACATAAGAGGAGCAAATAAATATCCTAGAATTAGTTCAAGCGAAAAAGCTTCATAAATAGTATTTTCTTGAATCCAATTGTTAAGACCAAATATTTCAGCAATTTGATAAAACACTCCGTTAACAAGGGCAATAAGTGCAAGAAAAACAAGAAGCATAGCTCCTACATTTACTGCCATTTTTATTCCATCTCTTGTACCGTTATTAATTGCTGATAGTAAATTTGTCCCAGTAACATCAGAGCTAATTTCAATGTCTTTATCTACCTCTTCAGTCTGTGGAAACATCAACTTTGAAATTACAATTGCCCCTGGAGCTGCCATTACAGATGCTATAATTAGATTTTTTGCTACTTCTATTCTTTGAATGGGATCATCACCCCCAAGAAACCCAATATATGCAGCAAGTACACTTCCTGCAACTGTTGCCATTCCTCCAGTCATTAATAAAAAGTATTCTGATTTGTTCATTTTATTTAAATATCCTTTTACTAAAAGAGGCGCTTCTGTTTGTCCTAAAAAAATATTTCCAGCTACAGCCAAGCTTTCTTGTCCGGATATATTAAGAAACTTAGTCATCATCCAGGCTAATCCAGATACAACTTTTTGTATAATTCGATAGTAATATAAAACTGATGTAAGAGCGGAAAAGAAAATAATCACTGGTAACACTTGAAATACAAATATTTCACCAGACTTAGATGAATCTGCAAGCTCACCAAAAAGAATTCTAGACCCTTGATTTGTAAAAGTAACAATGGCAAGGAAACCTTGGCCAATTTTTTCAAACACCATTCTAACAAGTTCAATTTTCAATACAGCCACAGCAATAATTAATTGGCTTGAAAGACCAATAATTATTGTTTTCCAATCTATCTTTTTTTTATTATTACTAAGGAGATATGCAATAAAAATTATAGAACACATCCCTATTATACCTCTTATTACTGATATGATTGAAATGCCTTCGTGAGGAATTATTTCCATTAAAAAAGTTTTACTAAAAATAATAAATATTATTAGCTTTGAATCAAAATTCAAACTATATATGAAGTCCTATCTTTTATCATTATTTTTTTTTCTACTGCTATTGATTTCTTGTGGTGGTTCAAAATCTGATCTAGATGATTCCTCTCTTTCGGGAAATTACAATCAAAACACTAATAATAATCAGGTTAATAATACGCAAGGAAATAATTCATCCAATCAAACACCTACGTATTCTTTTGGAAATGAGCTAGTTTGGAGTGATGAGTTTGATGAAGATTCATCATTTGGAATCCCAGCTGTTTCTCCAGATAAATGGAATATTGAAACTGTTGCCCCAGATAATGGTAGTTGGTATAATGGAGAGTTACAGTATTACACAGATAAACAAGATAATATTAAAGTTGAAGATGGTCTTTTAAAAATTACAGCAAAAAGAGAAGATTTTCAAGGTAAACTTTATACATCTGCTAGAATAAATACACAAGATAAATTTGAATTTAAATATGGACGAGTTGAGATGAGAGCTAAACTTCCGAATTGGGAAGGTATGTGGCCAGCATTTTGGATGCTTGGCGCAAATATTGACGAAATTAGTTGGCCTAATTGTGGAGAGCTTGATATATTAGAACATGGAGATTATGTAAAAGATAGTACTAGTAATAATCCGGGCTTGATTTCTTCAGCTGTTCACTACGGTCCGCAAGACTATTCAAGACAGGCTACATCTGTTCCAAACAAAATCTTTTTTGATACAGGTCAAGAAAGGTTTGTTAGAGCTGAAAAAATTATTGATAACCCATTTGAGGAATTTCATTCTTATGCAATTCAATGGGCACCAGATAAAATTCAATTTTTTGTTGATGAAGAAATTTATTTTGAATTCCCGATGCAATCTGAACACTCACCATTTGACAAACCATTTTTCTTACTATTAAATCTTGCTGTTGGGGGACATTGGACCGATGGCTATATTGCTCCAGGATTTACCAGTGCAACCTATGAAATAGATTATGTTAGGGTATATCAATAAAATATTTTTACTAACTCCGTTTGTTCTTTTTTCAAATGTTCAAGATTCTATACAAAAGATAGATTTAGAGAATGTAATTGTTAAGTCAACAAAAATTAATGCTAACACGAAACAGATCCCACTATCTGTCTCAATAAAAAACTTTAGAGATGAAAAAAATTATAATTCTCAATCTTCATTCTCAGACTTTACAAGAAATACTCCAGGACTATTTACAAGTTCCTCAAACAATTTTTCTCAGGATCTAAGAATTTCAATTAGAGGTTTTGGGGCAAGGTCTGCTTTTGGGATTAGAGGGATAAAGTTAATAGTTGATGGGATACCAGAAACAACCCCAGATGGTCAAAGCCAGCTGGATAACCTTCCATTAGGACTTGTCTCCAGTATCGAAATTCTTAGAGGGCCTAATGCAAACCTATATGGAAATTCATCAGGTGGAGTTATAAGTATAAATACCTTGACGAAGTCTTCTGAGAAATATTACAGAAATTCAGGAATTTTTGGAGCCTATCAATATCAATCGCTTCAAAAAACAAGAATATTAGATTGGAATAGCTCAAGTTTAATAATTCATTATGATAAAAGAAGATCTAACGGTTATCGAGATCAAAGTGGATATAAATCCAATATTCTAAATCTAAAATATATTAATGATTTAGATGAAAAGAATAAAATTATTTGGCAAATCAACTATACAGACAGCCCCTATGCTTATGATGCGGGAGGCCTTAAACTTAGTGAAGTTGAAAATGACCGAAGACAAGCTAGAAAGAATAACATTGACTATGACACATATGAAAAAGTTAAACATCTAAAAACTGGTGTTTCATGGAATCATAAAAGGAATGAGAACTCATTCTTTGATAGTTATTTCTTTTATCAAAAAAGAGATTTTTTCACAAAGTTGCCATTCAATTTTGGTGGAACTATCTCACTAGACAGAGACTATTATGGTCTTGGAACAAAGTATACTAAAAAATATTTTCTGGATAATCGAAATAGAACTCTTGTTCTAGGGCTTGATTATTTAAACCAATCTGACGATAGAAAACGATATAAGAATGATTTTGGTGTTAAAGGTGAAATGACTTTTGATCAAATAGAGCAATTTAAAAGTACAGGACTCTATATATTAAGTCAGACTAACTATGATTCAGGTCTTTTAGTGCGATATGGTATTCGTTATGATATTAATGATATAGGTGCTGATTCATCTAGCTCAATTATATTAGACAAACTGAACCCCTCTATAGGTCTTTCATATAAAGTTAATTCTAATGATAATATTTTCTTTTCATTTGGGACAAGTTTTGAGACCCCTACACTGAATGAGCTTTCAAACAATCCAAATGGAGAAGGCTTAAATGAAGATCTTAAATCAAGCTCTTCTCTCAACTATGAAATTGGATGGAGAAAATCAGTGTCAAACTTAACTTTGGAAGCAATTACTTATGTTATTAGCTCAGAAAATGAAATTCTACCATATGAACTTGAGCAGTCTCCAGGAAAAAACTTTTACCAAAATGTAGGCTCTACCTCTCGATATGGAGTGGAACTAAACTCTCAGCTATCTTTTAAGGGGGGAAGAATTAATTTATCCTATACATTAAGTAAAAATAAGTTTGAAGATTTCATAATTGATAATAATAATCTTGCAGACAATTTAATCCCCGGTATTCCTAGTCAAATGTTAGACTTAGATCTAATTTTTAAACTTTCAAGAGGTAGATCTCTAATTATTTCTAATAGATTAATTGGGGAAAGATATGCTGATAACGCTAATGAAACACTCATAAGTTCTTATAATCTACTTAACATTAAATACTCAAAAGAAATATTTAATAAAAGTGAAATATTTTTAGGTGTAAATAATGCTTTTAACCAAGAATATTTTGATAATATTAGGATAAATGCATTTGGAAAAAGATATTATGAGCCTGCTCCAAAAAGAAATTTCTATTTTGGTATAAATCTTTCGTTTTGATTAGAGTTATAAATTTAGTCACCTTTTTAATTATTTCAATTTCAGTAAATAGTCAGTCAGAATATATTTATATTCTAGGCAATACCCAAGATGCGGGATTACCTCACATAGGCTGCCAACACCCATTCTGTGAAGATAATTTTAATGTATACGAAGAGCACTACACAACCTCAATTGCAGTGGTTAACTCAGATTTAAAAAAGTATATTCTTTTTGAAGCAACTCCTGATATTACATTTCAGTTAAATAATTTGAAGAAAAATATATTTGATGAATTTTTACTTCCAGAATCTATTTATATTACCCATGCACATATTGGTCACTATACTGGTTTAATGTATTTTGGAAGAGAAGCTTTAGGCGCAAAGGACCTTATGGTAAGAGTTCTGCCGAGGATGAGTAATTTTTTACAAAATAATGGCCCTTGGAGTCAATTAGTTGATATAAATAATATAAAAATCAAGGAAATAAATTTTGAATCAACCACTAATGAGTTAAGTAATATAAAAGTAACACCTGTTAAGGTTCCGCATAGAGACGAGTATTCTGAGACAGCAGGGTACATTATTGAAGGAAAAAATAAAAAAGCTCTATTTATTCCGGATATTGATAAATGGGAGAAGTGGGACAGAGATTTAAACCAAATTGCTAAAGAATTTGATTTTTTACTAATAGACGCTACTTTTTACGATTCAAAAGAAATAAACAGGGATATCAGTGAGATTCCCCACCCACTTGTTACTGAAACAATAGATCTATTGAGTGGATTAAATATAAAGCATAGGAACAAAGTGTATTTCATACACATGAATCATACAAATATGATGTTGGATCCAAATAGTGAGTTATCTAATCTAATTAATAGCAAAGGGTTTAATATTGCCAGACTCGGTCAAAAACTCTATTTATAGTTCTCCCGACTGTAATTTAGAAGCGATAGCTTGAACTTCATCAAGTACTCTTAATAGGTTAGCGCCCCATAATTTTTCTATTTCGGACTCACTATAACCTCTTTCTCTTAGTGCAGTAGTCACATTCATTGTCTCTGAAGCGTCCTTCCAGCCAACTATTCCTCCACCACCATCAAAATCTGAACTTATCCCAACATGCTCAATTCCAATTTTATCTACCATATAATCTATATGATCCATAAAGTCATCCATATTTGGTGGAGGATCTTTACGATCAGTTAAAAAAGCTCCAAGTGCTGTAGTTTGTATAACACCTCCATTTTCTTTTACCCAGTTTAGTTGCTCATCATCTAAATTTCTTGGATGATCTCTAAGTGCTCGTGCAGAGGAGTGTGAGGCAATAACCGGAGCCTTGCTAAGTTCTATCATTTGCCTTATGGCCTCTTTTGATGGATGAGAAATATCAATCATTAATCCATAATAGTTTAAAAGTCCAACTACTTCTTTTCCTAAATCGCTTAAACCATCGTGTAAAGCAGTTCCATCAAATTCTCCAGTATTTGAATCAGAGAATTGGCTATGACCGTTGTGTGATAGAGAAACATATCTCGCTCCCCTTTCCCAGTATTTTCTAACATTTGAAGTATCAAGCCCCATTGGATAAGCATTCTCAACACCTATCATTGCTACTTTTTTGCCTTTTGCGTGTATTCTTCTTACATCATCAGATGAAAGTGCAAGCTCAATTTGATCAGGGGCATATTTATTAACTAGCCTATCAATTGCATCAAACTTATCAATTGCATTGTCCTCAGCAGCTGCATAGCCTTCTTCATCAAGGCTTCCTTGACCAGTGTAAACTACAAACCATGCTACATCAAGACCTCCAGAAATCATGTTTGGAAGATTTACTTGTGAATCAGTATTCATTGTATAATTTAAAGAATCGGTAAAGTTTGTAACATTTATATCATCATGTGTGTCTATTGTGATTATTTGAGTTTCAATTTTATCATTACATGATATTGAAACCATAGTTATCATTAATCCAAGTATTATTATGTTTTTTTTCATTAGTATGTTTTTGTTTTTATTAGTATTCCAAAGTTGTTATATCTTCTTTGCTCAATTTTTTTACCACTTTCATCATAGTATTTAAATACACCAACATATAATCCATTATTAAATTGCCCTTCTATTTCAACTTCTCCGTTATTGTGCAATTTAATAAACTCACCATTGATTTCTCCATTATCTCGTTTACCAACATACTCAGGCTTGCCATCCGGGTAATAACCAATTACTAAGCCATTTTCAGTTCCATCTTCATAACTCAAAAGCATTTCTTTTTTTTTAGAATCACGATTATAAACTAAACAACTTCCAGTAAAATTATTTCCAGATAATATTTTTTTTCCTTCAACCTCAAGTAGTGAGACACATAATAATTGTTCTGATCCATATTCTTGAATAATAGACTTGTAATCCATTTCTTGATTGCAGCTAACTATTAGTAAAGCTGTAAAACATATACAGATGTAGTATTTCATAATTACTTGTTTATCAGTTGTTTATGTAAAAAAATTATTCTTTGGCACAGTATTTGCTTATGTGTGTGTGTACATTTAATATGTAACATGAACGTTCATAATAAAATACAAACATTAAATATAAATTAAATTTTAAAAACATGAAAAAAGGATTATTAACTGTTTTGCTTGCCTCACTAGTTTTAGTGGGTTGTCAAAACTACGATGATCAATTTGATGACTTAAACGCTCAAATTAGCGCTTTAAAATCACAAGTTGATGGTTTATCTTCTTTATCAGGTCAAGTATCTTCACTTTCTGGGACTATTAGTGGTCTTTCAGCTGGTGTTGCTGCTGCTCAAGCTGCTGCTACTTCTGCAGGCGCATCTGCTGATGCTGCTACTGCTGCTGCAAATGCTATCTCTCCTGCTGATTTATCAGGTTTGGAGGCTAGTCTTGCAACATTACAAACAGAAGTTGATGCTGTTCAAGCATCTCTAGCAACTGCTGCTACTGCTGCTGCTGTAACTGCGTTACAAGCTGAGCTAGACGCAATTGAGACTGATTTAGCGGACTTACTAGCGACTTCTAACATTTACTCTACGGATGTAACTGTTAATAACGCTACAACTTTAAATTCTGCATTAGCTTTAGGTAATAAACTTAATGTATTGAATGCTACTCTAACTATTACTGGATACGCTGGCATGGATTATGCTAATGTTCAAACTTTAGCTGATAGAGTAAACACTATGACAGGTAATCTTGTATATAGTGCTTATAGTTCAACAGGTACTGAGGTTACATTTAACAATCTTGTGTCTGCTGGAAATATAACTATGACACAGCCTAAAGGATATTCATTCCCTAAGTTAGCTAATGCTGCGGCTGTAAGATTAAACAGTGATTACGAAACTACTGTTACAAACATATCTTTCCCAGTTTTAACTAGTGCAACTAGTATTGATACTGATGCTGCTGTTGCAGCTGCTTTTGACATTAACTTCACATATGCTACTAACGTAGATTTTGGAGCTATGGTAACTGCACCTGGTAATACAATTACTATTACTACTAAGAAAGATGCAACACTTGATATGGATGCTTATAAATCTACAGATGCTTCAGGAAACGCTGTAAACATAGATTTAACATTAGTTGGTCCTGCATCATTTACTAATGGTACTGCTGCTGGAACTTTTGCTTCTACAGGTCTACCTGGTAACACAGTTGGTGCTGCTGATGGTTCAATTACTCTAACGAATGTAGCTACTGCTGCTATTCACAACTTTAGAGGTGATATCGTACTTAATGGTGGTGTTAAGAACTTTACTGGTAATAACGTTGTAATGATAGGTACTGCTGCAGGTGGTGACGATCTTACTTCTGCTACTGATTTAGAAACACTTAATGTTACTTTAATGCATGATAATGACCCAGGATTAAGCTCTACTGCTGTTGCTGCTTTTGCAAAAGAGACTAACGAAGCTCAAGATATTATTCTTGGTTCAACTCACACAAAGTTAACTTCATTAACTGTAACTGGTACAGGTGGTGATGTAACTGCAAGTGCTGTTCCTGCTTTAACAACAGTTGATTTAACTGGTCTTACTGCAATGGATGTAACTATGTCAGGTAACGTTGCTTTAACATCATTTACTGATGCTACAGCTGCAAACGACTGGACATTTAACGACAATGACTTAATGACTTCTGCTAACTCATCACACACAACAAAATTATACGGCACTGATACAGCTGCTGCATTATCTGTTGTTGGTAACGCTGAGATAACTACATTAACAATTGGATCTAACAATATTGATGATTTAGATATTACAACTAATGCTAAACTTGCTACTTTATCTGCTAGTTCATTAACTAGTAATGGTGCAAGTACTGCAGGTACAGTTGATGTTTATGATAACGCGCTTGTTGCGTCTTTAGTTAGAGATGCTCAAGAATCAACTGCTACAACTGCATTATCAACATACGCTAAAGGTAAAACTGTTGA
Organism: uncultured Bacteroidota bacterium; assembly: GCA_902509805.1. Next base: position 21,863 of record CABWZL010000002.1, on the reverse strand, counting down.
TGGAGGTGCTATAACTTCTGCATCAGGTTTAAGTGGTTTAGATACTTACTTAGCTGCTGCTGCTTCTGAATCTAGTGCATCTGGTATAGTTCAAGCATGGTTTGATACTGTAACTAAGTTAGAAGTACAATCTACTTATGGTGGTGCTTATACTGATATGACTTCAAGTCTACCAACATCTGCTCCAGCAAGAACAGGTGCTAAAGCAACTGACTTTACTTCTACTTACTCAGGGTATATGAACTACTTCTTCCAAAAAGATGGTTCAGCTATTTCTACTAGAACAGTTGGTGCTATTGGTTCTCAGAAAATATCATATGCTTATAATATAGTAAGAAATACAACTACTCAAGCTGAAACAAGAACATTAGCTTCTACTGAAGGTATTCAGGTTTGGCAAAATGATATCATGATTGGTGAATTCAATGATGGAGATGCTTATACAAGTGCTGCAAATTCATCTACTGTTGAGACATTAGATGATCTTATAGCATTTATTAATGCAGATTCAACATTGGACAACGGTTATAGTATTGATATGGAAGCTGCTGAAGATTCATTTGTGAAAGCAATGTATACTGTAAGTTATACATCTTCATCAGGTGCTACTGCAACGGCTGGTACTGTTTCTACTGCAGGTAACTTAAACTTTACTTTCGGAAACTACAACAATGGTAACCCTATAGACTTAGATGCTGCTATTGCTGCTAATGATACTGCAGGTCTTCTTACTGCTGATATAATAACTGCTATTAATACAACAGGTGAATATACTGCTGCTGCTACTGGTGGTAATGCTAACCAATTCTATGTAACTAAGCACGTTTCTGCGTCTGGTTCTGATACTTCACCAATGGTGACTGCAAGTTCATTCCCAACATTAACGATTGTTACTGGTTCCGAATCAACAACTGCTGTTTTAGTTGCTACGGGTAGAGGTTCTGTTTCATGGGGAAGTAACACTGTATCAAACTTTGATGATGCAACTGCTAACGCAAAGAACATCAAAGGTGCTGCTACAGGAGAATTTTCTATCTCTACTACAAAAACTACTGTTGATGGTTTAAGAGTTACTTTAACTAACAACACAGGTGTAAACCAAGCTAAATTAGGTGTGGCTGTAACGCCAGCGTCTAACACGGTAATTGTAGCTGCTACAAACCAAGCAGGTCAGACTGCTGCTGCTGCTGCTTCTGGTGGTATTACACAAGGTTTAATTGTTGCTGGTACTAACATTGCATCTTATGCTGCAAATACAGGTACTGTTGATAACAACGAGACTACTGCTAACTATGTTGCTGCATTTTCTGATATCTCAAGTGGTTCAACCGCTACGATCGCAGCTGCTGTAACAGGTTACACAAATGATAAAACAGGTTGGTAATTATTTATTAATCTAATTTATTTATAAATTAAGCCTCTCTTTATGAGAGGCTTTTTTTATATTTATGATTCATAAAATAAATAGTGCGTCTTTTATTTAATTTTTATTTTATTTTACTTGGGGCAATAGGCTTTATCCCGTATGATTTATATCAAGTTCCAATCGACTCTAAAGGTCTTCATTGGCTAGTTTGGGGGATATTAAATAGTGTTTATTTAATTTTTCTTCTATACCACTCAAATAAAAAAAATTTAAAAGTCCCAAAGTCTCCAGTATTAATTTCTTTTATAATTTTCTTTATTATCTCTTGTGTATCATCTGTTAATGCAATTAACAGTACAGAATCATTAGTTAGGTTGACAGATTTATATGTTATTCTTTCTTCACTTATTATTGTTTATTATCTCATAAAAAATAGATTGATTAATTATAATGTGTTGCTTTGGATAATATTTTTTAAGCTTCTAATAGAAACCTCAGTAGCCTTTTATCAATTACATTACTATACTTTAGGGTTTCAGGTAGAATTAAATTCAAATTTTACTCAATATTTAAAAAGTTTTTACGGCAATAAAAATGTTACATCATTTTCCTTATTGATTCAAAGCACAATCGCTATGGTATTATTTTCAAAATTATCCTCAAGATTTTTAAGAATATTTGTTTTATCAACCGTAACACTTACTATTTATATTCTTTATTTTATAAGTACTAGAGCAGTATTACTTAGTTTACCACTTATAATCACGATTATCCTTTTTGTTTACATATTAAAATATATAATTACTAAGAGTTCTCCTCTCAAAGAATTTAAAAAAACAGCTATCTACATATTGGTAATTATTTTACCATATATAATATTCACTAATAATAATGTAGACAATACAATTGATGTTGAGGACAGAGCTATTTCTGTGGCAGATTTTGAAGGTGAATCTGTTAGTAATAGGTTAAGATTTTGGACCCAATCAATTGAATCAATTAAAAAAAAACCTATTCTTGGAATAGGAATTGGAAACTGGAAAATTGAATCTATAAAATATGATTCTGAAAACATATACAGTTATGTTATCCCTTATTCATCTCATAATGATTTTATGGAGATATTTGCTGAAACAGGAATTTTAGGCTTTTTTCCATATTTATGTTTTTTTCTATTCTTAATTAAAAAAAGCATAAATAATCTATTTCAATGGAGTAAATCAAAATTAAATCATTACCATATATACATGTTTATATGTCTTGTTTTATTTATGATAGATATAAATTTAAATTTCCCATTGTCAAGACCTTTAATGCAAATAGTATTAGTCCTATTTATTGCAACTTTTGAAACTCTAAATTATAATGAAGAATAAAAATTATATTTTATTATTTATCATTATGATATCCTTATTAGTTATCTACCTTAACTTTTTAAGATTTCAATCTTTTGTTGTTCAAAAGAGTATTTATGATGATACAATTAATCAAAAAGATTTATCATATAGGGATACAATCTTTATAAATTCAATCAAAACAAACTATCCTTCTTTAGGATTATTTGGAATGCCTTTATCTTCTCAAAAAGGAACCTATCTTATAGCCAACGATAAAGTTTATGAAGGAATTCAGCTTTTAAAACAAGGTCAAAAAGATAACCCATATATAATGTTCAGCGAAGGTCAACTTGCAGATATTTCATATAGGTTGGGTGATCAGAAAAATTTTGAATACTATACGAGAAGAGCCTTTAATAATCTGCCAAATAACCCATTGCATTTTGTTTATTTGGTTCGTCTTTATAAAATCCAAAATAAAAATGATAGTATTAAATATTATTATGAAAAAGTAAAAGATATAATTGGCCCTAAGGATTCTCAGGTTTATAATATAGTCTTAGCTTCTTATTTAACGGACAGAGATACACTTGAAAAATATGAGGGAATAAAAATAGCAAAAGAAGCATTAGCTATCCATCCAGAATCTTCAAAGCTAATCCATGACTTTGTTCTTTATTCTAGAGAAAATATTGATAAAGCAGCTAAATTATACACTGAGGCAATGACCCAACTTAATAATGGTAAATATAAAGAGGGAATTGCTTTACTTGATCAGTCTATCAACTTACATCCGAATAATCAGCTTTATAATGATAATTATATAATTGCAAATTATAATATTAAAAATTTTCAAAATATTTCAGATATATATTCCAATTACAGAAGCTATTTTACTGAAATAGATTCAGATGTTTTATATTATCTGGCTTCATCTCTATACTTTTCTGAAAATTATAAAACTTCCTGTCCATTATTAATTGAGATTGAAGATAAAGAGTTATTTAAATTTAATAAATCTTTATTTTCCACATGTTACAACTTAATTTTTTAAAAAATTAAGTGAATTAACATAAAAACAATTATACTAAAACATAAAATTGAAGCTACAACTAGATAATGTCTATCTAGTTTATTTAATAGAAGATGATGCAAATGATTTTTGTCGGCTAGGAATGGTGATTTATTTCTCACTACTCTAAGGAAAACTACCCTTATTATGTCAATTATGGGATATATTAAAATAGATAAAATAAAAAACACTTTATTGATATCATAATCAACTTTTATTAAATAACCTGGAGATAAGATATCAAGGGTATACAGACTTACTATACCTCCCAAAAATAATGATCCTGAATCTCCTAAAAAAACCTTGTTCTTTTTTCTAAAATTTAAATAAAGAATTGGGATAAAGGAGACTAATATTAGTATTGATAAATAGTTAAAGGATGTTTCTTTTATTGAAAGTAATTCATAAAAAAATATAAATAATGTTACGGTAGAGATAGCTAGACCATCAATGCCATCAATAAAATTTATTGAATTTATAATAGCTACTACTATAAAAACAGTTAATAATTGAGCTGTAATTCTATTTAATTCAAAAACCCCCATAACACCGTGTAAGTTTTCTATAATAAAGCCATTATCAATCATTATTTTAGCAGCTATAATTTGAAAAATAAATTTTAATTTAAAGTCGACACTTTGTATGTCATCATATACGCCAATAAATAATAAAATAGAAAGAGGGATAAGAATTGTATAGTCATATTTTTCAAAGCCTATTATATATGCAGCGCATGAAATAATAAAAATTGATGTAAAAATTGCAATTCCACCAGATCTAGTTGCACTTACTTTATGAGAGGACCTATTAATAACTTTATCGATAATATTATTCCTTATATAAGCTTTCTGATAAAATATTGCACCTAAATAAGTTAGACTTAATGATGATAAAATTGTAATTAGTTCCATTTAATGATTATTTAAATAAGTTTTCCTTGTAAAGTATTGTATAATATTCAAAAGCTTCAAAAAAATCGATTTTTGATAATTCAGCTATTTCTAATAAACTATTTGAACCATCACAATAAGATATAAAATGTTTAATTCCTCTGTAGGATCTGTCTTGTTCATCTTTTTTTATTGTCGGATGCAGACCTCTTTTCCCTAAATTTGGCTCACAATAAATATTAATTTCTGGCATAATGTTTTGACCTAACTCAAAAACTTGAATGCACTTTAAATATATTCTTAAACTATCTTTTAACCCCTTTTCAGTAACAAGTTCAAAATTATCTAATGATGTATGATATTCATCATATTCATCCCACTTAGATCTTGTGATGCAGCTGATTGGTAGATCGACTCCCGGAGAGCAATATTGTCTTTCATCACTTCCCCTGTCTAGCCAGGAGTACTCTGTGAATTTATCAACAAAGTTTTTTAATATATGTCTAGCAACTTTATCTGAAATATTATCACCATATCTTGATGGTACTAAACCCCATTTTCTTTCATCACCTACACATGTAACATTGTACCCGCCTATTACATTTTTTTTCAGAGATTTTAAATTTCTACTTAAGTAGGAGATTGAGCCTATTGTTTCTGGCACAAAAATAAATCTGTAGCTGTAGAAATTGTCTAATTTGAATACTGATTGAGCCAAAGATGTAATAATACATGGCCCTGATAATTCATTATTTGCCATATTGGGGTGACAAATGTATGTTGAAAAAAATAACTCTTTATTATTTTTACCTTTAATGTAAAGCTCACCATAGTGAAGATTTCCTTTGGAGTTAAACTCCGAATCAATAACTACATGATATTTTGAGTTTTTATTTAACCGTTTATACTGACTATACGACATACAAAACCCCCATCTTTTTTTATAATAAGAAGTTTTATAAGGTATTCCACTTGGTACTTTTTTGGAATAATAGATGTGTTTATCTAACTCCTTAAAATCAATTTTTTTGTTTACAGGTTCTGAATACCCTAAAACATGTAAAAAATTTTCATTGAATGAGATTATTTTCTCATTTGTCTCTAAATCAATTATATAAGCATCTTTTATATTCCATTCAGGTGGAACTGTCCAGTCAAATACCCTTTCTCCTGATTTAATATTTTTAATTTTAATTGGAATATACCCTTGAATATATTCTAAAGATTTAACAAGGCCTTTACCTGAAATACTTCTATGAATTTTATAAAGGTCCTTACAAAACTTAATGGATTTTATTTTCTTCAATTTTTTCTTCTGTTGATTCAAAATAACAATATTTTTTAATTAAAATGATTAAAACTTTGAAACAAACAACATTTTAAGTACTTTTGTTACTTAAAATAAGTAAATGTTAAATAAACTTATTACATCAAAAACTAGATTAAGGCTTTTAATTAAATTTTTTGTTTCACAAACGAATAGCGGTTATTTAAATGGCTTAGCAAATGAAATGGGTGAATCAACTAACTCAATTAGAAAGGAATTGAATCATTTATATGATGCAGGGTATTTAGACAAAGTAAAAACAGAAAACAAGATTCAGTATAAGGTAAACTCAACTCATCCCTTATATGAAACATTAAAAAAAGTTGTTTATAAACATCTAGGCTTAGAAGATATAGTTGACACAGTAATAGATAGAATGGGTAGTGTAAATCAAATTATCTTAATTGAAGACTATGCCCGTGGATTTGATTCAGGAAAGATTGAGGTAGTTTTAGTGGGCAATGATTTAAATTCTAATTATATAAATCAATTAGAAAACAAAATTGAAAATTTAATTAGTAGAAAAGTAAGCTTTTACTTAGCCTCAAAATTTAATTCAGATAAGAATCATATAATACTTTATAATAAAACAGATAAATGAGATATTTAAATAAAGAAAATAGACCATGGGGTAAATTTTATGTTCTTCATGAGGATGAAGGTTATAAGATTAAAAAAATTGATGTTGATCTTGATGGAAGATTATCTTATCAATTCCATAATCATAGATCAGAACATTGGATAATAATTGAAGGAGATGCATTAGTTACATTGAATAATGATGAAAAAAAATACACAAAAGGAGATATTGTTTTTATACCAAAAAAGGCACCTCACAGAATTCAAAATATTGGTAATAAAAAATTAGAGTTTATTGAAGTTCAAACAGGATCTTATTTTGGAGAAGATGATATAGTTAGAATAGAAGATGATTATAAAAGAAATTAAATGATGGAGAAATTAATTATTGTTTCGGGGTATTTTAATCCAGTCCACAAAGGACATATTGAGTATTTTCATTTAGCAAAAAAATATGCTGATAAACTAATAGTTATAATTAATAATGACTATCAAAGACAAATCAAAGGCTCATCTGAATTTATGAATGAACAAGAAAGATTATTTATTGTTAAAGAATTAAAAGTTGTTGATGAAGTATTATTATCAATAGATAATGACAGCACAGTAATTAAATCTATTTCAAAAATTTACGATATGTATAGCCAACAATATGAAATTATTTTTGGAAATGGAGGTGATCAAAATAATGAAAATATTCCTGAAAAAAATATTTGTGAAAAATTAAAAATTAAATTAATAGATGGTCTAGGTAATAAAATTCAGTCATCATCTTGGTTAATTAAAAAAAATGAAAGTTAAAAAGATAACTTGTATTGGAGCGGGTTTTGTTGGAGGTCCAACAATGGCTGTAATTGCTTTAAAATGTCCAGAAATTTCTATAACAGTCGTTGATAAAGATTCTGATAAGATTGATAAATGGAATGGCGATGTTAAAGCTTTACCGGTTTTTGAGCCTGGTTTATCTGACATAATAAAAAAAGTAAGAAACAATAACTTGTTTTTTTCAAATGACATTAAAACTGGGATTGAAGAAGCTGATATGATATTTATGGCAGTAAGTACACCAACTAAGACTCAAGGGAAAGGCAAAGGATACGCTGCAGATTTGACAAATGTTAAAAAGTGTGCATTAGATATTAGTAAATATTCTAAATCTGACATGATTGTAGTAGAAAAATCTACACTTCCAGTTAGAACTGCTGAAACTATAAAAGAGGTTTTGGTTAAATCTAATGGAAAAGTACAATTTGAGGTTTTATCTAATCCTGAATTTCTAGCAGAGGGAACTGCAATTAATGATTTATTTAAATCTGACAGAGTATTGATTGGAGGAGAGAACACGAAATCAGGCAAGAAAGCAATAAACAAACTTAAAGAGATATATCTAAAATGGATTCCAAGAAAAAAAATTTTGATAACTAATGTATGGTCCTCAGAATTGTCAAAGTTAGTTTCTAACGCAATGTTAGCTCAAAGAATTTCATCTATAAATAGTATTTCTGCAATTTGCGAGCATACAGGAGCAGACATAATGGAAGTGTCTAAGGCCATTGGAATGGATAAAAGAATAGGTCCAGAATTCTTAAAGCCTTCTATTGGTTTTGGGGGAAGTTGTTTTAAAAAAGACATCTTGAATTTAGTATATATAGCTAGGACATACAATCTTAATCAAGTTGCGGACTATTGGGAAGGTGTTGTCTCAATAAACTCTTATCAAACCAATAGAGTTTCGGAGAAAGTAAAGGATATAATAGGCACTGACATAGATAACAAGACTATAGCTATATTAGGATGGGCTTTTAAAAAAAATACAAATGATTCAAGAGAATCTGCTTCTATTTATATCACACAAAATCTTATAACCTCTGAAGCAAGAGTTAAAATATATGATCCAATGGTTAATAAAAAAGATATTTTGGACGATATTAAAAAAGTTCTTATTGAAAAAAAATACAATAAGAATAAAATTAAAGAATTTTTAAAAAGAGTTAAAATATGTAATAATGAATATGAGTCATTAGAAAATTCATGCGTAGCAATTATCTCTACAGAATGGGATCAGTTTGTAAAATTAAATTGGCAATTAATATTTAAAAAAATGATTTCTCCAAATTATATTATTGATGGTAGAAATATTCTTGATAAAGAAAGATTACAAAAAATAGGATTTAGAATTTATACAATAGGTCAGATATGAAAAATATAAAAATTGGTGTTGTGGGTCTAGGATATGTTGGACTTCCAGTAGCTGTAGCATTTTCAAAAAAGTACTACGTCACAGGATATGATATTAATTCAACTAGAGTCAATGGGCTAAATAAATATGATGATATAACATTAGAAGTCCCTCATGATAAACTAAAAGATTGTCTAGAAAATAAATTAAAAATTTCATCAGATATTAGTGATATCATAAGTTGTAATATTTACATCATTACAGTTCCAACACCTATTAATGCAGATAAAACACCTGATTTAATACCTCTTTTATCTGCTACTAATTCAGTTGGAAAAATATTAAATAAAGGAGATATAGTTATTTATGAGAGCACCGTATACCCTGGATGTACAGAAGAAAAATGTGTACCTGTATTAGAACAATCAAGCGGTCTTAAATTTAATAAAGATTTTTACTGTGGTTATTCACCAGAGAGAATTAATCCTGGAGACAAAGAACATTCTATTGAAAAAATTACAAAAGTAACATCTGGATCGACTAGAGAAATAGGAATATTTATAGATAACTTATATTCCACAATACTTGATGCAGGTACTCATTTGGCGGAGTCAATTAAAGTTGCAGAAGCTGCAAAAGTTATAGAGAATGCTCAAAGAGATATTAACATTGCTTTTGTTAATGAATTAGCAAAAATATTTAGCTTAATTGATGTTGATACAACAGAAGTTTTGAAGGCAGCATCTACAAAATGGAATTTCTTAAATTTTAAACCTGGTCTTGTTGGCGGTCATTGTATAGGAGTAGATCCTTATTATCTAGCTGATAAATCATTACAAATGGGATATGATCCTAGAATAATCTTGTCAGGAAGAGAAGTTAATGATGGAATGGGAAGGCATGTAGCAAATGAAGTAATTCAATTATTAGATAATGAAAAAAACAGTTCCTCTCCAAGTAAAATTTTAATAATGGGTGTTACTTTTAAAGAAAATTGCCCAGATTATAGAAACACAAAAGTCACTGACATTATTGAGGAATTTTTAGACATAGGTTATGATGTTGATGTTTTTGACCCATGGGTAAATTCTAAAGATTTTGAAAAAGATTATAATTTAAAAGTTCTAAATATTTTGCCTGAAAAAAAAATATGATGGAATTGTACTTGCTGTTGCTCATGATACTTTTAAAGAAGTAAACTTATCAAAAATTAAAACAAACAAAAACTCTGTTGTATATGATATTAAATCATTTTATAACAAAAAACTAGTTACTAAAAGACTATGATAAATTTAGAAAAAATAAAAAATAAGAAGATACTAGTAACTGGAGGAGCTGGATTCATAGGCAGTAATTTATGTGATAAATTATTGGAATTAGGAGCACATGTTATATGTCTTGATAATTATTTAACAGGTTATAAAGAAAATCTTAAATCAGCATTACTTAGTAAAAATTTTTTACTTATTGAGGGTGATATAAGAGATTATAATTCTTGTTTACAGGCAACAAATGAAGTTGATTATGTTTTACATCATGCTGCATTAGGCTCTGTTCCAAGATCTATAGATGATCCGTTAACTACAGATCAAATTAACATTGGAGGTTTTGTAAACATGCTTCATGCATCTGTAGAAAATAAAGTTCAAAGATTTATTTATGCAGCTAGTTCTTCTACCTATGGAGATTCAGTAACACTTCCAAAGGTTGAAAATGAAATAGGAAACCCTCTATCTCCATATGCACTAACAAAATATGTAAACGAATTATATGCATCATTATTTAATAAAACATATGGAATCGATGTTATTGGCTTGAGATATTTTAATGTTTATGGAAGAAGACAGAGCATAGATGGCCCTTATGCGGCTGTAATTCCAAAGTTTATAGATAATTTGATGAATTTAAAATCACCAATCATTAATGGGGATGGATCATATTCTAGAGACTTTACACATGTAGATAACGTAATTCAGATGAATTTACTTGCTATATCTACAACGGATAATGATGCTTTAAATCAAATATATAATACAGCAGTAGGAGAGAGAACATCTATACTTGAGCTTTTCAAGTTAATTAAAGAGTTTTTATGTAATAAAGATATAAATATTGATAAAATAAAAGTGAGCTTTGGAGATTCTATCGAAGGAGATGTCCCTCATTCACTTGCATCTATTAAAAAAGCACAAAAATTACTGAATTACAATCCTAAAATCAAAACTATTGATGGTTTGAAGAAGACAGTAGAATGGTTTTATAATAATAAAAAGTAAATGTTTAAACCAATTGTAGATATTTTTCAATACATCAAGATGTTCCAAATATATCTTGGAATACGAATGTATTTAATATATGGATTAGGGGTTATTGCATCTATACTAGAAGGATTAGGTATTTTAATGCTTCTCCCCTTACTTCAAACTATTGATGCAGGATCAGATATTGATAAAAATGAGGGAATAATTAATCAAATTTTATACGGATTGATAGATGCATTAGGTATGCCTGTGTCTATCACTTCAACTCTTATTTTAATTTCTGCTGCATTTATTTTAAAGGGGGTTATCACTTTCATGTCTTTAGGATTTACAGCATTTTTATTGGGCAAATTACTAAGAGAAATCAAAATGAAATTATTTTCTCTTTATTCAAACATGAGCTTTGGATATTTTTCATCAAAAAATACAGGAGATTTAATTAATTTAATTAATGAGCAACCAACTAAAGCTCTAGAAGCTTTTAAGCAGTTATCTCTTTTAGGATCTCATTTTTTTAATACTGTTATCTTAATGTCACTTGCATTTTTAATGACATTTAGTTTTGGAGTTATGGCTCTTTTGTTAGGTATTTTTCTTTTGATTTTATTTCTTAGAATGAATTCTTATGTACAAAACTTGTCTAGAATTGCTGCTAAGGAGAATGGAACATTAACTAAGTGGTTAATCCAATCATTGCATGGGTATAAGTATTTAATATCAACCAATCAAATAAGTTCATTAAAAAATTACATAAATGCTTCAATTCAAATATTAACAAACACTCAAATTAAATCTGGAATTGCAGCTGCTTTTACTCAGTCAGTTAGAGAGCCAATAGCAGTTTTATTTATAATGATTATAGTTTTTATTCAAATCTTTGTTTTTGAATTAAGATTAGAGCCAATCCTTGTTTCAATTGCTTTATTTTATAGATCTTTAAATTCAACATTAGCTATACAAAGTGCTTTTCAAGGAACTTTTCAAACTATAGGTAGTATGGAGATAGTTCATAATGAATTTATCAATCAAGAAATAAATAGGCAAAAAGATGGTAATATTATTTTAAATACTTTTAAAGATGAAATTTTATTTAAAAATGTAGAATTTAATTATGATAACAATAAAAAGCCCGTATTAGAATCTATTTCTATCATAATTCCAAGTAAATCCTCTATTGCAATTGTTGGTGGGTCTGGAGCAGGAAAAACATCATTGGTAGATCTAATAACATTAACCAATCATCCAAATAAGGGAGATTTATTAATTGATGGTGTTTCTCATAATCAGATTAAAAAATCAACTTGGAGAAATCAAATTGGTTATGTATCACAGGATACAATAATATTTGATGACACAATTGCTAATAATATTTCAATGTGGCAATCAGAAACTAGTAATGAAAAGTTACAGAAAAAATTGAGATTTGCTGCTAAACAGGCAAATATATTAGAATTTATAGAGTCCCTTCCAGATAGTTTTAATACAATTGTTGGAGATAGAGGAATACTATTATCAGGGGGACAAAAACAAAGAATTTTTATTGCAAGAGAATTATTTAGAAACCCTAAATTATTAATATTAGATGAAGCTACAAGTGCCTTAGATTCAGAATCGGAAAAGAGTATTCAAGATAGTGTAGATCTTTTGAAGGGAAAGATTACTGTAATTATTATTGCTCATAGGCTTTCTACTATAAAGAGTGTAGATAAAATATTTTTATTAGAGAACGGCAAAATGATTGAAAGTGGCTCCTACAGTGAGTTAATAAATAATCACAATTCAAAATTTACCAAATTTGCTAAGCTACAAGTTTTATAAAATTAAATTATGAGAAAAATTATACCGTATGGAAAACATTATATTGATGAAGATGATATTAGCGCTGTAGTAGAAGTTTTAAGACATAAAAATTTAACCCAAGGTGATGAAGTAGAGACATTTGAAAAGGCTGTAGCAAAATATGTAGGAGCTAAATATGCAGTAGCTATGTCATCTTGGACTGCAGGCCTTCATATGGCAAACATAGCCTTAGGAATTAAAAAAGGAGATAAGGTAGTAACCTCTCCAATAACATTTGTTGCTACTTCAAATAGTGTTATTTACTGTGGAGCTGAACCAATTTTTTCTGATATAGATATTGACTCAATTACATTATGTCCAAAAAAGCTTGAAAAAACAATTAAGAACAACCCTAGTGTTAAAGCGTTAATTCCCGTCCATTATGCAGGAGTCTCATGTGACATGGAGGCAATCTCGTATTTAGCTACTAAATACAATCTTTCAATAATAGAAGATGCTGCACATGCCTTAGGAGCTAAACATTCAGACGGTTCGATGGTGGGCTCATGTAAATACTCAGATATGACAGGCTTTTCGTTTCATCCTGTTAAATCAATTGCTGCTGGAGAAGGAGGGATGATAACAACCAATGATTACTCTTTATATAAAACTTTATTAAGATTAAGAAGTCATGGAATCAATAAATTGGACGATACATTTGTAAATAAAGAACAAAGTTTAACTAACACAAAAGTTAATCCTTGGTATTATGAAATGCAAGAATTAGGATATAATTATAGGATAACAGACATTCAATGTGCTCTTGGTAAGTCTCAATTAAGAAAATTAAAAAGTTTTATAATAAGAAGAAAAAATCTTGTAAGCAGGTATGATAAAGCTTTTTCTAATACCGATTTCATAAACCCTATTCAAAACGAATTCAGAGCCATCAGCTCACATCATCTATATGTAGTAAGAATTAATTTTGATAAAATAAATAAGTCAAGAGCAGAAGTTATGACTTTACTAAAAAAATCTGGAATAATAACTCAAGTACATTACATACCAGTTACTAGTCAGCCATATTATGCTGATCTAAAATATAATTCTAAATATTATAAAAATGTAATGCAGTTTTATAAAGAATGTCTTACACTCCCTTTATATTTTACCTTATCTAATGAAGAACAAGACATTGTCATTAATGAATTGAAAATGATTCTAGATAAATGAAAAAAATTAAAACATTAAAATCTAAAAGATTAGTCTATAAGCCTTTAGGGTTAGATTATTTATCAGATAAATATGTCGATTGGATGAATGATAAAGACGTAAATATTTATATGGAATCAGGAGGTGACTATACAATTGAAAAATTAAAATTATTTTTAATAGAGCAAGAAAAAAATGAAATACTTTTTTGGGCAATAATTAAGAAAGATACCCAAAAACATATAGGAAATATTAAAATTGACCCAATAAATATAGAGACAAAATCTGGAGAGTATGGAATTATGATAGGTGATAAGTCAGAGTGGGGAAAGGGTTATGCAATTGAAGCATCTTCAACAATAATTAAATATTGTTTTAATGAAATAGGGTTAAATAAAATCAATTTAGGAGTTAATAAATCAAATAAAAGCGCCATAAGACTATATGATAAGTTAGCTTTTGTTAAGTATAATAGAAATAAATTTCCAGATAAATATAAAAATGTAAAAGAAGATGTGATTAGGATGACTAAAAATAAATATACTGATAAAATAATACTTGGTACTGCTCAATTTGGAATGAATTATGGTATAAACAATTTAAATGGTAAAATTAATAATGAAGAAATTTATAAAATTCTTGAGTATTCCTATGATAGTGGAATAAGACAACTTGATACCGCAGAAGCTTACGGGGATTCAATCGATCTGATAGGAGAATTTCACAGTCAAAATCCTGAAAAAAAGTTTAAAGTTTTTTCTAAAGGCACTTATAATCAAACCCAAGACTATTCATTTAATATTAAAAGCAATCTAAAAAAACTTTCCTTAGAATACTATGAAGGATATATGATACATAATTATAAATCATTTAATGGAAATCAAAAACTGATTAATGAGATGGTTGAGGCCAAATCATCTGGTTTAATTAAACATAATGGAGTTTCTTTATATTTAAATAAGGAAGTTAATGAGGTGCTAAGCCAAAACCTCTTTGATTTTATTCAACTTCCTTTTAATTTACTAGATAATGCATTTAAGAGGGAGTATGTTATTAAATCTGCTAAATCTAATAATATAGACATTCATGCTAGATCTATCTTTTTACAAGGATTGTTTTTTAAAACACAATACTTAACACCAAAAAAATTAAAACCATTAATAAAATATATTGACCAATTAACTAAAATCTGTAAAGATTTTAATTTAGATCTTGATGAACTTGCATTAAAATACGCTTTAAATAAGGATTATATTAATAAAATTATTTTTGGAATAGATTGTATTAATCAACTACAGAAAAATATTTTTACTTTGGAAAATGTTGTTACAATCCCAGATTTACAAATTGATAAAATAAATGTTTTGGAAAATAATTTATTAAACCCAAATAATTGGTAAACATGAAAATTATAGCAATTACTCAAGCAAGAACTGGCTCAAGTCGTTTTCCAAAAAAGATTTTAAATAAAATTAATGGAAAAAGCCTTTTAGAGATTCATATAGACAGAATAAAACAATCAACTTTAATAAATGAAATTATAATTGCTACGACAGATAGAGTTAGAGATGATATCATAGTTGAAGTTGCTGAATCACTTGGAGTTCAATATTTTAGAGGAAGTGAAAATGATGTATTAGACAGATTTTATAAATCTGTTGAAAGCATTTCTCCTGATTTTATAGTTAGATTAACTTCAGATTGTACTTTAATTGATGGACAGTTAATAGATGAAATTATAAACAATGCATTGGATAAAAATTTAGATTACTACTCTAACATTCTTTTACCTACCTATCCTGATGGTCAAGATATAGAGGTGTTCAAATTTACCACATTAAAAAAAGCATGGAAATCGGCAAAATTAAATTCTGAAAGAGAGCATGTAACACCATTTATTAAAAATAATTCAACTTTTAAATCAAAGAAATTATTTACTGCTGAGAATCATGAGTATAAAGAAGATTATAATAATGTGAGAATGGTAGTAGATTATCCTGAGGACTTTAAAGTAATGGAATTATTAATTAAAAGAATAGGCACTAATGCAACCTGGAAAGAATATGCAGAACTTTATTTATCTGATAGAGCTATTAACTTGAATAATATAGAAATAAAGAGAAATGAGGGATATACATTTTCGATAATTAAAGATAAATAGATGAAAAAAGGTCAAGAATTATATAATAAGGCAAAAAAAATTATTCCTGGAGGGACGATGTTACTATCAAAAAATCCAGATCTATTTCTACCTGAATTTTGGCCATCTTATTTTTCAAAAGCCAAGGGATGTAAAATTTGGACTCTTGAAGACGAAGAGCTTTTAGATATGTCACTTATGGGTGTTGGAACTAACTCTTTAGGATACGGAAACAATGAGATTGATAATGCGGTAAAAGAAACAATAAATAGAGGGAATATGTCTACTTTGAATTGTCCAGAGGAGGTAAAATTAGCAGAGGAACTTATTGAGATGAATCCCTGGGCTCAAATGGTAAGATTTGCCAGAACAGGTGGAGAAGCAAATGCAATTTCAATAAGAATTGCAAGAGCAGCATCTGGTCGGGATGGAGTTGCAATTTGTGGTTATCATGGATGGCATGATTGGTACTTATCAGTTAATCATAATTCAGAAGATGATGAATTATCCGAGCATCTAATTCCAGGTTTAGAACCATTAGGAGTTCCAAAAAATCTTAAAAATTCGAGTTATCCTTTTGCATATAACAACTTTTTAGAACTAGAAAATTTGGTTAAAAATAAAAATATTGGTGTCATTAAAATGGAAGTAGTTAGAAATCTTGGGCCAGAAGACAACTTTCTTAAAAAAGTTAGAGATCTAGCTACAAAGAATGATATAGTTTTAATTTTTGACGAATGTACATCTGGTTTTAGAGAAACATATGGAGGGATATATAAAAAGTTTGATGTTGAGCCGGATATGGTAATCTATGGAAAAGCAATGGGAAATGGCTATGCAATTACTTCAATTGTTGGCAGAAAAGAAATAATGGAATATGCTCAAAAAACTTTTATAAGTAGTACTTTTTGGACCGAGAGAATAGGCCCTACAGCTGCTCTTAAGTCACTTGAAGTAATGAAAAAAATTAAATCTTGGGAGATTATAACATCAGTAGGAAATAAAATAAAGAATGGATGGGAAAGAATATCCAAAAGTTATAAAATTTCAATTAATTCATCAGCAATTCCAGCTGTCGCCTCATTTAATATTAATTGTAAGAATAAAAACTATTACAAAACCTACATAACTCAAGAAATGCTAAAAAAAGGGATGTTAGGAAGCACAAACTTCTATGCATGTACTGAACACACCCAACAACAAATTGAAAATTATTTATTCAATTTAGATGAAATTTTTAATACTATTTCAAAGTGTGAGTTAGGACAGATAGATATTAAAGATATGCTTGATGGAAAAGTTTGTAACACAGGATTTGGAAGATTAAATTAAAAACCATCTTATAAAACTTAAATAAAAATTAACATGACAGACTCAGAAATTATCGATCAAATTGAACAAATTAGATCAAAAAATAATATTAATTGGATGAATATACTTAGGGTAGCGTTTAAGTATGCTCCAGGTGAAGCAAGAGAGATTGTTTCAAAAATTAACTCAGATGATAAAAGAATTAGTGACTTGCTTAAAAAGTTGTCTGAAAACAAGTAAAACCGATTAAATAATTTAAGAATGAGAATAACTATTTTATGCACTGATATAAATCATCCAATATTACCGTTAATAAATCATTGGATTAATTTAAATAGCTCTAAACACTCTATTGATTTAATTAATAAAAAAGATGAAATTTCCAATGGGGATATATTATTTCTTATTTCATGTCAAGAGTTTATTTCAAAAACTGAGAGAATGAGATATAAAACTTCTCTTGTTATTCATTCAAGTGATTTGCCGGCAGGGAGGGGCTGGAGTCCTCATATATGGGAAATAATTAATGGAAAAAGTCAACTAACAGTTTCATTAATTAGAGCTGAGGATAAAATAGATAGTGGAGAAATTTATAAAAAAATTAAAATTAAAATAGAAGCACATGAATTGTGGGATGAAATAAATGAAAAGTTATTTAAATCAGAAATTAAACTTTTAGATTATGCTGTGTCATCATTTAAAACACTTAAAGGAATAGAACAAACATCATATGTTAAGGCAACTTACTATTCGAAAAGAAATCCTAGTGATAGTAAAATAAATCCGGGAGATTCTATTAAGGAACAATTTAATAAGATTAGAGTCATGGATCCAAAAAGGTATCCAGCATTTTTTGAATTAAATGGATTTAAGTATAAAATAATTTTAGAGAAGATCCATGAATAAAAAAATAAAAATCAACAGTATTGAAATAGGTCAAGATTATCCACCTTATATAGTTGCTGAAATGTCAGCCAATCATAATGGTAAAATTTCAAATGCATTAAAAATTATTCAAAAGGCTAAACAATATGGAGCGAATGCTGTAAAGATTCAAACATACAGGCCAGACACTTTAACAATTAATTCAAAACAAGAAGATTTCAAAATTAAAGAAGGTTTGTGGAAAGGAAAAACTCTATATGATCTTTATGAATGGGCACATACTCCATGGGAATGGCATAAAGAGCTTTTTGATTATGCCAATGAAATTGGTATTACAATTTTTAGTTCCCCATTTGATAATACTGCTGTAGATTTGTTAGAAGATCTTAATACACCAGCTTATAAAATTGCATCATTTGAAATAGTAGATATACCTTTAATTAAATATGTAGCCAGCACAAAAAAACCAATAATTATTTCTACTGGAATGGCTAATATAGAGGAAATAGAAGAGGCTGTCACTGCATGTAAGGAATCTGGTTGTAACGAAATAGCATTGCTACATTGTGTAAGTGGTTATCCTGCTCTCCCATCAGATTATAACTTAAATACAATTAATGATATGAAATCAAGATTTAATCTTGTAACTGGAATATCCGATCATACATTGAATAATATCACATCAATTTCAAGTATTCCCTTAGGAGCCTCAATTATTGAGAAACATTTTACTTTAGATAGAAAGGGAGGGGGGCCAGATGACAGCTTTTCTCTAGAGCCTTCTGAATTAAAAGATCTTTGTGAATCTTCACATACTGCCTGGAAGGCACTAGGTAAAATAGACTATACAAGAAAGCCAAGTGAAATAAGTAATATTAAATTTAGAAGATCACTATATTTTGTAAAGGACCTTAAAATGGGAGATATAATTAAAAAAGACCATATCAAAAGTATTAGACCTGGGTTTGGTATTGTACCAAAATATATTGATAAGGTTATTGGAAAAAAGGCATTAAATAACATAGAAGTAGGCACACCTGTTTCAAAGGAATATATCAAATAGATATGAAAAAAAATACTCAGTTAAGACAACATATGCCATTAAAAATAATAAGTTGGCTTATAAATCGCTATTATAAAGTCAGGGGCCTTAATATTCATTCTTCAGCTATTATATTTTCTGGAGCTAAGATAATGAGATATATAGCTAATATATCTATATCCTCAGGTGCTATTATAAAGTCAAAATCACAAGTTTGTGCATGTAATAAGTTAGCAGAAATCTATATAGGATCTAATACTACAATTGGTAATTATACTTTCATATATGCTTCTGAAAAAATTAAAATAGGAAAAGATTGTATGCTTGCTCCATTTGTATATATAGTTGACAGTGATCATGGAAAAGAGATGGGTAAAACAATGAACGCTCAATCAAATATTACCTCACCAATTATTATAGAGGATGATGTTTGGATTGGTAGTCATTCTGTAATACTACCAGGAGTTAGAATAGGAAAGGGTTCTGTAATTGCTGCTGGATCTGTCGTGAATAAAAATGTAAAGGAGTATTCAATATATGGGGGAGTTCCTGCAAAATTTTTAAAAGATAGATAATGAAAAAAATAGGAATTATAATTTTATCTAGATATACCTCTAAAAGACTTCCAGGTAAGGCTTTAATTGAAATTAACGGAAATACTTTAATCGGAAATATCATCAAAAATGTAAAAGATAATTTTCCAAAAGTTGAATGCATTGTAGCTACCTCAAATCATATATCAGATGATATAATTAAAAACTATTGTGATAAACATTCAACTAAGTGTTACAGAGGAGAGCTTGAAAATGTAGCGAAAAGGTTTCTAGACTGTAGTATTAGCTTTAACCTAGATTTTGCAATAAGAATAAATGGAGACAATTTTTTTTTAGACACCTCCTTATTAAATGAAATGATAAAAAGAACACAAATTAATGATTATGATTTCATCTCGAATGTGCCTGGAAGGACATTTCCTTATGGGATGAGTATAGAAATCATAAAAACAGATTTTTATAAATCTGTTTACAGCAATCTTAAAACAGATAATGATAAAGAACATGTAACTTCTTGGATATATAGAAATGAGGGATTTGGACACAGCTACTATATTAGAAATGAGGAGTTTAAGAATCTACATGAGTTTAAAATTTCAATAGATGATATAGATGATTTAAAGTTTATTAGAAAAATAATTTCTTTAAATAATAATAAAAACAACATTTCACTGTCTAAATTGAGTGATATGAGGGATAAATTAACTAGAGATAAATAAAAATAATAAAAATGAAAAAATATTTTTATTTCAACACAAATGAGAATCATTGGTTTGATGTTGCAAAAAAATTATACGAAAATAAAATTGCTGAACCAGTATTGTGGTTGGGTGCTGATAATCATTATAAAAAAGCATCTCAATTATTTGGTAAAAATGTTGTAAAAAGTCAAAGTTTCATTCATAGGCCATATGAATTTAAAGACGTTAATTACAGTGGTGAAAATAATGACTTCTTTTTTTCAAAAAATTATTTAAGGGCTAAAGACAGGTGTTTAAAAATGATGGATAGACTTGACTTAAATGGAGTATTTCATAGACTGGATAGAGAGATATATTTTCAAAATCTAACTATTTGGACATTAAAAAAAATTGAGCTGTCTAAACCCGATATACTACTTACAGCTGAAGCCCCACACGATCACTCAAAATATATTGTATATGAAATATGTAAATATCTAAAAATACCAGCTTATAAATTTCATAACTGGATGCAAGCTCCACTTATGTATCTTCAAAACATGGATACAGACAATATAATACAGTTAAATAAAGAAAGAAATCATGAAATTGATAAGCTAACAGAACAAGATATTTCAAAATTTATTCATGAGGTTAAGGAAAAAACAGATCAATATGAGCCTTTCTACATGAAGTCTCATAGAAAAAATGAACAATTTTTTTCAAGAATATTCAATTTTTTCAAAAAAGATTATATGACAAACAACTTGTTTACAATATACTTAGATATCAGGCATAATACTGGTAGATTGTTGTTAAGAAAATACAATCCAATCAATCCATTTTATTTAACTTTTGTTCTAAGATATTGGAATAACTTATTTAGAAGAAAAAATCTAGACAAAGCAGCATTGATTTCTGAGACAAAACCTAATTTAAATAAAAAATTTGTTTATTTCCCTCTCCATTTTGAACCAGAAAGAACAACTAATCCCGATGGTAAGGACTTCCATGATCAATTTATAGCCTTAACTTCACTAAGAAAGATAGTCCCATTAAATATTACAATAATAGTAAAGGAACATCCAACTCAACTTCGTGCTCATTTTAAAAGAGGAATTTTAGGAAGAAGTCCTCTTTTCTATAAACTAATTAAAAATATTCAAGGGGTACAGATAATTAATTCATCCTATAACTCTACAGAATTAATTCAAAAATCACAGCTTGTCTGTACTATAACAGGAACCGT
>CABWZL010000001.1 GCA_902509805.1 uncultured Bacteroidota bacterium | reverse complement strand
GCTTTTAACTTAGATGAATACTTTCCGATTGAAAAAGATGATAATAATAGTTATCATCATTTTATGAATGAGAATTTATTTGATCATATTGACATTCCAAAAGAAAATATAAATATTCCATCTGGAGACATAAATGAAAAAGAAATTAAAAAATTTTGTTCCTCTTATGAAAAAAAGATTGATAAAAATGGAGGTATAGATATTCAGCTTTTAGGTATTGGTAGAACAGGGCATATTGGTTTTAATGAACCTGGATCTCATTTTAACTCGATTACTAGACTAATTACATTAGATCATACTACAAGATTTGATGCAAGCAAAAGTTTTAATGGAATTGAAAATGTTCCATCAAGAGCTCTAACTATGGGTATTAGAACTATTTTCAATTCCAAGAGAATTATAATAATGGCATGGGGAATTCAAAAAAGTCATATTGTAAAAAAGTCAGTTGAAAATAATATTACATCTCTTATACCGACAACATATTTGCAGAATCACAAGAACACAACTTTAGTTTTAGATAAGGAATGTTCAAGTGAATTAACAAGATTTAAAACACCATGGTTAGTTGGCCCTTGTGATTGGTCAGATTTAATGAAAAGAAAGGCTATAGTTTGGCTTTGTGAGATTACTGAAAAATCTATTTTAAAACTAACTGATGAGGATTATAATAAAAATGGTTTATCAGATTTACTTGCTTTAGAAGGATCTTCGTATGAGTTAAATATTAAAATGTTCAATCATTTTCAAAATACTATTAGTGGCTGGCCTGGAGGTAAACCAGGGTCAGACGACTCTACTAGACCTGAGAGAAAAAATCCAAACCCAAAAAGAGTTATAATATTTAGCCCTCATCCAGATGACGATGTAATATCAATGGGTGGTACTTTTGATAGATTAGTTTCACAAGGCCATGATGTTCATATTGCATATCAGGCTTCAGGTAATGTTGCAGTTTCTGATCATGATGCGCTTAAATTCATTGAAGTTTCAAGTGATATGTTTTCGGGTGATTCAAATACAAAAATTAAATCTTTGATTGAAGAGTTGAAAAACAAAAAACCAGATAAGATTGATTCACTTGAAGTAAGACAACTTAAAGGATTTATTAGGAAAAGAGAAGCAATTGCTGCAACTAGATATATTGGAATTCCAGATTCTAATACTCATTTTATGAATCTTCCATTTTATGAAACAGGTAGAATTAAAAAAAATCCACCTTCTAAAAAAGATGTATTAATGACTGCTTCTCTAATTAATAAGATTAAACCTCATCAAATATATGCTGCTGGGGATCTTGAAGATCCACACGGTACTCATAAAGTTTGTCTTGATATAGTTTTTGAGGCACTAGAATCTCTTAAAGGTGAAAAATTCATTAAAGATTGTTGGCTCTGGTTGTACAGAGGAGCATGGCTAGAATGGGATATTCATGAAATAGACATGGCAGTACCAATGAGTCCTGCCCAAGTTCTAAGAAAAAGAAAGGCTATTTTCTTTCACCAAACTCAAAAAGATGGAGTAATGTTTCAAGGACAAGACTTAAGAGAATTCTGGGTAAGAGCGGAGGAAAGAAATAATGAAACAGCAGAAAAATATAAAAAGATGGGACTTGCAGAATATGCTGCAATAGAATCATTTAAAAGACATTATTACTAAAACATTTTATCATGAGAAATTTTAACAAACTGCTTACATTCCTAGTATTATTTGGAACATTTTTAAATCTACAATCACAGAATAAATTTTCTAACAGAAAGATTAATAATCTTAAAAATCAAGCTTCCCAATTAGTTGAGCAAGATAAAAAGATGACACAAGTTATGGTTGACAAGGTATTTAGTTTCTCAGAACTTGGCTTTCAGGAATTTGAAACATCAAAGTATTTAACAAATATTCTTGAGGAAAATGGATTTGAAGTTATTTATGGAATTTCAGGAATACCAACAGCTTGGATGGCTACTTGGTCAAATGGAACTGAGGGTCCAACTATAGCATTAGGGAGTGATTTTGACGGAATTCCTGTTTCATCACAATACCCAGGTGTAGCCTTCCATAAGCCAATTGTTGAGGGAGCTCCAGGTCATGGTGAAGGACACAATTCAGGACTTCCAGTAGTTATGACTGCAGCATTTTCAGTGAAAAAAATAATGAAAGAAAATGATATACAAGGTAAGCTTGTAATATGGCCAGGTGTTGCAGAAGAACAAATAGGAAGTAAGGCTTGGTTTGTAAGAGATGGGTATTTTGATGATATCGATATGTGTATTTTTACTCATGTTAGTACTAATATGTCTGTGTCATGGGGAAAAGCAACAGGTACGGGCTTAATTTCAGTTGAATATACTTTTGAGGGAGAAACCGCTCATTCTGCTGGTTCTCCATGGAGGGGAAGAAGTGCATTAGATGCTGCGGAATTGATGAATATTGGTTGGAATTACAGAAGAGAACATTTACATCCTGATCAAAGATCACATTCAATTTTCACTGATGCTGGAGATCAACCTAATGTGGTTCCATCTAAGGCATCTATATGGTTTTATATAAGAAATATTACATATGAAGGAATTATGGAAAATTATGCAAAAGCCAATAAAATTGCTGAAGGAGCCTCTCTAATGACTGATACTAATTTTTCATCAAGAATACTTGGGACTGCTTGGCCAAGACATTTTAATAAGATAATTGCAGAAGAGATGTATGAGAATATAAAAAGTGTTGGACTTCCTTCTTGGTCAGAAAAGGATCAAATTCTTGCAAAAGCTGTTCAAAAAGAATTAGGTCTTCAACAAAATGGATTAGCAAAAAATTTAAACAAAATTGGAAAACCTTTACCATATAATGTTAGTGGAGGTTCTGATGATATTGGCGATATATCATGGAAGATTCCAACTGTTACTTTAAGATTTCCATCAAACATTCCCAATGTTACTTTTCATCACTGGTCATCAGCAATTGCTATGGCAACTCCTATTGCCCACAAGGGTGCAAATGCTGGTGCTAAAGTTGTAGCTATGACAACACTTGATTTTCTTTTAAAACCACATAAACTAGATGAGGCAAAAGATTACTTTGAAAACATTCAGAAAAAAGAAACTACATACAGACCAATGATTTCTAAAGATGATCCACCGGCTATCTATTTAAATAAAGAAATCATGAATCAATATAAAGATCAGATTAAAGAATTTTATTATGATGAAACAAAGTATGATACTTATTTAGAACAGTTAGGTGTTAAATACCCTGTTATCAAAAAGGATAATTAAAATTTATAATTGACTTCCCATTTTTTTAGTTTAAAGACTTTTTTAAAAAAAACATAATTATTAAAAAATATTTTTAACTTCATATTTACAAATTAAAAAACTAAACAAAAATCAATCTATATGAAAAAAATACTAAGCACAGTATTTTTATTGTTTACCATGTTTTCTTTTGCTCAGAACTCAATTACTGGAGTAGTAAGTGATGAAAACGGAGTACCACTTCCTGGTGCTAACGTAATTATCGAAGCTACTAATACAGGAGTTTCGACAGATTTTGATGGAAACTTTGAAATTACTGCTAGTCAAGGACAGATTCTTGCTGTTAGTTATATTGGTTATACAACCCAGTATATAACTGCTGCAGGACAGTCCGGTTTAAACATATCATTACAGCTTGACAATGAACTTGAAGAAGTTGTAGTGACAGCTTTAGGTTTTGCAGCTGTTCGGGATCAACAAGGTTCTACATCTAGTGTAATTAACTCAGATGATGTAATTAGATCTGCTGAACCAACTGTTGTTAATGCTTTAAGTGGTAAAGCATCAGGTGTAAGGATTACAAGATCTAATGGTGATCCAGGTGCTGGAAGTACAATTAGAATTCGTGGTGCTAACACAATTGATGGTTCAATACAGCCATTAATAATTGTTGACGGTGTACCTATGGATAATTCAACATCTTATGCTGGTGGTAATAATATTACTGGTGGAAATGGTGGTGTTTCTCAAGGTTCACGTTTGAATGATATCAATCCAAGTGATATTGAATCTGTTAATGTACTGAAAGGTGCATCTGCTGCATCACTTTATGGTAGTAGAGCTGCTAATGGTGTTGTAGTAATTACAACTAAGAAAGGTAAAAGGGGAAAAGCAAAAATTTCATTTAAATCATCATATTCTTTCGATGAAATTTCTGAAAGAATTGATATGCAAGATACTTGGGGTCAAGGAAGATCTGGAGTTTATGGTGAAACTAGAGCAGAATCATGGGGAGATTATATTCCTGGAAGATCTGGTGGTGCCGATGCATACAAATCTGGAGCATACTTTTTAGCTGAAAATGGCAGAAGGTATGAGGCAGTTGCTGCAAAAAACTCTACTGAAACATTCGTTGATGAAAACTTTAACTCTGTATTTGGTACCGGTAATGCTTTGCAAAACGACTTAACTATTAGTGGAGGAAATGAAAACAGTAACTACTTCTTTAGTTTAGGTCATCTAGAACAAGATGGTATTATAAAGAATTCAAGTTATGAAAGAACTAATGCTAGGTTAAATTATGAAGCTAAACTAAATGATAAAATGACTTTATCAACTAGAATGGCTTATACTTACACTGATTCAAACAGAATACAACAAAGTTCAAATGTGTCAGGTTTAATGCTAGGTCTTCTTAGAACTCCACCGGATTTTGATGGTAGAGATTATAAAGGATCTTATTTTAGTTCAGGTGGAACTGAGTATATAAATAGAGGAAGATCTTATAGAAAATCTATTGGACAAAGCTCTAATCAATCATATACAAATCCACTTTGGACTGTTAACGAGCAAGAGTCTAGTACAAGAGTTAATAGAGTTTCTATTACTCCTCAATTAACAATAAAACCTACTAACTGGTTATCAGTAATAACTAGAGGAAACTTAGATGTTGCAGATGATAAAAGGACTTACTTCTTCCCAATTGGTGATGCAAGTTCTAGAGCTAATGGTCAATATCAAGAAGATGCATTGGATATAAGAAACTCTGCATTAGATGTTATTGGGAAAGCTAATTTTGAACTTTCGGATGAAGTTAATTTAACTGCTACAGTAGGATGGAGTTATAATGATAGAAAATATAGCAGATTATCCGGTAACATAACGGGATTCCTTGTTAATTCTTCAAAAAGAACTACTTCTCTTAATACTTCATCAGAAGCTTCAACTTTTGATGGTTTTAAAACGTTTAATAGATCAAATAGAGGTTATGGAATTTTAAATTTCGATATAAGTGATCAGTTATTCATTAATTTATCAGGAACTCAAGAAGCTTCTTCAACTATAAAAGGAACATTCTTCTATCCATCTGCAGATGCTGCATGGGTTTTAACAGAAGATGTTGTACAGTCTAATTTAATGTCTTTTGGAAAGCTTAGAGCTTCATGGGGTCAAGTAGGTGTTCAGCCTTCTGCTCATAAATTTGAAACATTAGCTGAGGGAGGATTTGGATATTCAACTTACAGTGATCCTCTTGATAGTAATTTATTTGGAGGTGGTTTCAGGTTAGATAATAATCTTGGTAATCCAAATCTTGAACCTGAAGTTAAAACTGAATGGGAAATAGGAGGAGACTTCAGATTTTTTGATGATAAAGTTTCTTTATCGTTTACATATTATGATAACATAATTGAAGGTATCTTATTAGACGTTTCTTTATCTCCATCAACAGGTTTCTCAACTCAATATGGTAACTATGGTGAGATGACAAATAATGGTATGGAAATTGACTTAGGTTTAGATTTAATTGATACTGATGACTTTGGTTTATCAACTGCATTAAATTGGTCTACAAATGAAAATGAAGTAACAGATCTATATGGGACAGAATCTATAAACCTGTCTCCTGGAGCATCAGTTAGTTCTAGAGCAATTGTTGGATATCCTTTAGGAACACTATATGGAACAGGTTCAAAAACAAATGCTGATGGAAGTTTCGATCTTAATTCAAATGGTTTCCCACAAATAACTTCTAGTCCAATTGTATTAGGTGATCCTAATCCGGACTGGAGAGGTGGTATTTCACTTAATATGAGATATAAGAAATTTAGACTTAATGCTGTATTAGAACATTCACATGGTGGAGAGTTTTCTCCAAGAACATTATGGGTACTAAGAAGATTTGGAACGACACAGGAAACTGCTAATAGACTTACTTTAGATCAGTCTCTTGTGAACTACAAAGGATCTACAATTCCTGCTGGAACAACAGTGAGAGGAAATGTTAAAGACTTTGGTGCAGGTCCGGTTCTTCTTGATGAAAACTGGTATAGAACAGGTATTGGAGGTGGTTTTGGTGATAACCAAGCTTATAACTTCTCAATAGCTGATGCTACTTGGACTAAATTGAGAGATCTTTCTCTTAGTTATGTTATAGATACTCCAGTTGTCAAAAATATCGGATTAAGTGATGTTATATTGACTTTTACAGGTAGAGATTTAATCAACATCAATAATGTTGATGGAATTGATCCTGAGATTAATACAAAAGGTGTTAGTGTGGCTCAAGGTGTTGAGTATTTCACAAACCCTCAGACGAAAGGTTTTCTTTTCAGTTTAACAATAAATTATTAATAAAATGAAAAAATTATTTACAAAATCGACATTAGCTCTTCTAATTGTTTTCTCATTTTCTTGTGAAGACTTAAATGAAGACATTAACTCAAATCCGAATGATATCTTAATTACTGACGTTGAGGATAAACTATTTTTAACAGGTGCTCAATTAGCAAATATTCAATTGCAAGTAGGTCACTTAAATAGAATTAGTGGAATGTACTCTGGCCAATTAATTGGATTCAGTTCTTTATATTCAAATATATACGGATATAGTTTATCAACTGTTGAATCAAATAGCGAGTGGTTTGCACTATACGTTGGGGTTCTTAACAATATGAGACAACTACAAGAAAATTCCTCTAATACTTTATTAGTTGGAATAGCTGAGATTATAGAAGGTCATGCTTTTGGAACTGCTGCTTCTCTTTGGGGTGGAATTCCTTATAGTGAAGCAGGTAATCCCGAAATAGAAGATCCAACATTTGATTCGCAAACTTCAGTATACAACACTGCTATTCAAAAGTTAACTTCTGGTATTTCAACTCTTCAATCTGCTTCAACAGGTGGTCTTTCTCAAGATATAATCTTTGGTGGTGATAAAAACAAATGGATTGAATCAGCGTATACTTTAATTGCTAGATTTAATCTTCATAAAAAAGATTATACAGCAGCAATAACAGCTGCTAATAATGGAATAAGTAGTGCTTCAGGAGATATGAAATTTAACCCTCCTGGAATCCAAGCTGGAGATACAAACTTGTTTGCAACTATTCTAAATGGTTCTAGAGCAGGAGATCTTGGAAACTCTTCGGGTGGACAAGAAAGTTATTTGCTACAACTTTTAAGTAATTCATATACTACTAACAGAAATCATGCAAAAACCGATGAAACTGCACGATATGGATACTATAAGATTAATTCTACAAGTGGATCAGCTAATACTGGTATTATTGCAGAGACTGAACCGCAAAATATGGTTACATACTTTGAGAATCAATTAATTTTAGCTGAAGCAAAAGCAAGACAAGGAAGTTTAGCTGATGGTCTTTCACATTTAAATAATGTTAGATCATGGCTTAATTCAGGTGGTAACTTAAACAGTAATCATAGCTCTAATTCATATAAATATGAAGCATTTGTTTCATCTGACTTTAGCTCAGGTGGAATTGAAAACCCAGACGGTGTGGATGCAAACACTGCTTTTCTTAGAGAGGTTATAGAAGAAAGATATGTTTCAGGGTTTGGTATGCATATGCCATTTAATGATGCTAGAAGACTAAGAAAGTCTGATAGTTCTTATTCTGTGCCTTTTGTTCTTGTTGGTGGACCAAATCCTCCTTATCCTGAAAGAATGCCTTATGCTGCAACAGAATTAAATTCTAATTCTAATGCACCAGCAGAAGATCCAGGAATATTTACAAAGACAGAGGTAAATCAATAATACTTTAAAAAAAGTAATACTTTCAAAAAAGGTTTGTAAATTTTACAAACCTTTTTTTTTGGCTTATGAAAAATAAATTTTTAATTATAATATTTTCAACTTTCCTAATCACTTGTAGTGGAGAACAAACACCATACTCAAATAGCTTGATCTCTTCACCCCATCCCCTAGCAAGTCAAGCAGGTAAAATAATATATTCAAAAGGTGGCAATGCATTTGATGCTGCTGTTGCATCTGCATTTACTCTATCTGTTGTTGAGCCAAGTATGAGTGGAATAGGTGGGAGACTACAGGTTATTTATAAGCAAGCTGGAGGTGAAATTTTAGGTATTGATGCTACAACACAAATACCGGAAAATTTTGAGAACAACGATATAGATTTACCAAGTTATGGATACAAAACAATTGGTATACCAGGAGTAGTTGCAGGTCTTGTAAAGCTTCATGAAGAAAATGGTGTTTTAGATCTTGAAACTGTAATGCAACCTTCAATAGATATTGCAGAAAATGGATTTATGATTCTACCTGGAGAAATTAAAAGACAACAATATGAAAAGGAAAAAATTGAATCGTTTGATGGAACAAAAATATATTTTTTGAATTCTAATGGAGAATCTTTTAAGCCAGGAGATATACTAATACAAAAAGACTTAGCTAAAACTCTTAGAGTGATATCAAAAAATGGTAAAAAGGGTTTTTATGAAGGAGAAATTGCTGAAAAAATTGCTGATGATATTCAATCTAATGGTGGGTTTATTACTACAGAGGATTTGAAAAATTATTCTGCAAAAGAATCAGAAGTATTGACGGGTAAGTTTAATGGGTATGATATCAACACTTTAAATCTTCCTTCTTATGGATCAATTACAATACAAATGATTCAAATAATGGACCAATTAAAAATTGAATCTGAAAGAGATTGGAATCTTAAAATTTCAAGTGCAGTAGAGGAGGCATACAAAAATAGGCCTTATCAAAAAGATCCTGATTCATTAAAAAGTATTTTATCTATTGACAGGGCTAAGGAAATTGCATTAGATATTGAGAACAATCATACAGATATTGTAGACATAAGTCAAATTAAAAAATCAGAAGTGGCTGATATGACTCAAGGACATACTGCACACTTAACAACTTCAGATAAGTATGGAAATGTAGTTTCTCTCACTCAAACTTTAGGCCCGAATATGGGCTCAAAGGTAGCATCCAAAGGTTTGGGTTTTTTATATAATGTTACAATGGGGCCATATCTAGGGGGCTATCTTGGAGAAGATAAGCCAGGCGACAGAGCATCTTCTCATATTTCACCTACTATATTTAGCAAGGGTGATAAAGTTGTTCTTGCTCTTGGAGCTGCAGGGGGAAACAAAATACCTGTAGCAATAAATCAAGTTGCATACAGATATCTTAAGACAGGCATGCCTTTAGTTGATGCAATATTTTTTCCAAGAGTATACAAGTATGAAAGTCCAATCTATATAGAAAGTCACCTAGGAATAAACCATTTAAGTGATTATGAATTTTATCCAGAGTCATTTAATGTAGAAATGATTAGAACTAAAGCTTATTTTGGAAGAGTCCATGTGATAGCTCTCGATTCAATAAATGGAAAATGGTATGGATCAGCTGACCCTGATTGGGAAGGAAGTGTTAGTGATTTTGAATGAAAATATCAATAAAAAATATAGCCCTAAGTATATTTATAGTTTCAGGATCAGTTTTCAACGTCCTAAATGCTCAAAATTTTATTGGATCTTTAAATGATTCAATTATAAAATATAAAGCTGCAGAGCCACAAAAAGCTTTAGAATTTGGTTTTTTGGCTCTTGAATCCTTTAAGGATGAAGAAGAAATTACTCTCGAATATGTAAACACAAATTACTATTTAGGTGAAGTATATTATTTTTTAAGAGAATATAAAACTTCATTTGAATATTTATCTAAGTCTTTAGAGCTTTATGATCTGTTAAAACCAAATAAAAGAAGAAATAAAAATGTGATTAAACCGCCCTGGGTTCTTAATTCAATGGGTGTTGTATACTATCAAAAAGAGGATTATGTTAATGCCGAAAAATTTTATAATGAGGCTTTGGATAACTTTAAATTATTTGATTCAAATTATGATGATGAAAAATATTATGGAATTAATACTTCCCTACTTAATTTGGCATTAATTAAAAGAGATCAAGGAGATCTAAAATCATCTGAAGAGCTATTAGATCAAGTTTTTGAAAGGGTTAACAGCAGTGCAATTAGGTATACAGAAGTTATTCAAGTATATCTTTCATATATGAATTTATTCTTTATATCGGATAATGGTGAGTTGGTTGTGGATTATTATAATAAAATAAAGACTGTACATGAAAAAAACTCATCACTAGATGATGTCTTATTCAAGGAATCACAAGTTTTATATGCTCAGGCAAATCTAGTTTATGCTGATCTTTTACAATCACAAGGTAAAACGGAAGAGTCTTTAGGATACTTGTTTTTAGCAAAAGATCTAACCGTATCGATTCCACAAAGAATCATAAATGTGAATATTAAAATTTCAAATGCATATTATTTAATGGGAATGAGCTCCAAAGCAAATGAATTTATTCAACAAAACCTAAGTGATAAAAATATTAATCAATCCCAAAAATTAGATAATTTTAAACTTCTTGAAAAAATATATTCTGATGAAGGGTCTATCAATAATTTATTAAGTGTTAAAGATTCAATTATCTTTTACAATGAAGATCCATCAATAAAACAAGAGGAAAATGAATTTAATACTCTAGAGAACCTAATACTTGTTAGTGAAAAGCAAAATGATCTAAGGCTATCTAAGGCGAGAGCAAACAGAATTATCCTTGTTTCTTTTCTGTCATCATCAATTTTATTATTAATCCTTTTATCGTTGAAATTTAATAATGATTTACAAAAAGAAAAAAACAGAAGACTAAATCTAGAAAAAGATAAAATTAATGAAGAGTTAAAATTAAAAAGAAGAGAGCTTTTTAGTAAGGTTAATTTTATATCTCAAAGAAATGACTATTTAAATAACCTAAGAGATAAATTAAGCGATGATATTTCCAATCCTCAAAATTTAAAAAATATAAAAAGAGAAATTAAAAATATTACCACCTCAGAAAAAGCGTATGAAGAATTTGATAAGATGTTTAGTAAAGTATATCCTAAGTTTTATAAAAGATTAAATGCTATAGCCAAGTTATCCCAGACAGATATAAGACTTGCTTCATATATAAAAATGAATCATTCAAATAATGAGATTTCAAGAATTTCAGGAATTTCACCTAGGACGGTTGAAAGTCAGAGGTACAGGTTATCAAAGAAGCTTAACATAGCAAAAGGGCAGGATCTAAACAGATTTATATTTGATATTTAAAAAATATTGCAGTATTAATGCAGTATTCTATTATTTGTTACTAAATCTTATTATTATCATATTTACATTAAACAAAAAATAAAATTAACAATGAAAAAAATAATACTAAGCAGTTTACTGATATTTGCTACTAGCCTGTCAGTATATGCGCAGCAAATCACTGGATCAGTTAGTGATGATAATGGACTACCTTTACCAGGCGCTTCAATTGTTATTCAAGGAACATCTGAAGGTACTACAACCGATTTTGATGGTAACTTCTCAATTGAATCATCTCAAGGAAGTTCATTGGTAATTAGTTATGTTGGATATGAATCACAAATAATAGTCGTAGGCTCATCTCAAATCAACGTTCAGCTAGTTTCAGATAATGCTCTTGACGAAGTTGTGGTTACAGCTTTAGGTATTTCAAGAGAAAAGAAATCACTTGGATATTCAGTAACTGAAGTTTCGGGAGATGATATAAATACTATTAAAGATAACAACATTGCATCTTCTCTTATTGGAAAAGTTGCAGGTTTAAATATTACTAACTCAGGTACTATTGGGTCAGGTTCTAGAATTACATTAAGAGGTAACAACTCAGTAAATGGTATGAACCAGGCTCTTATTGTTGTTGATGGTGTTCCTATAAATGCAGATGGAATTGAATCTAACAACAATGCTGATTATAGTTCTTACGTAACAGGTGGAGGTATAACAGATGTTAACTCAAATGATATTGAATCAATATCAGTTCTTAAAGGTCCTAATGCTTCAGCATTATATGGATCAAGAGCAGGTAATGGGGTTATTCTTATTACAACTAAAACAGGATCCAAAGCAGAAGGCTTAGGTATTTCAATTAATTCTAACCTAACTATGGATAATCCAATGTACTTGCCAGAGTTTCAAAATGAATATGCGCAAGGTACCTTAGGCGGAGCTTACACTGATATCTTAACTGACTTTGGTTCTTCTTCATGGGGTCCAAAAATGGGGGCTGAACAAATGTACTTTGATGGAAGGCCAAGAAGAGCTCAAGCATACCCTGATAACGTAAAAGATTTTTTTGATACTGGTATAAAATCTAGTACATCATTGTCAATTCAGGATGCTTCTGAAAAAGGATCTGTAAGATTTTCATATACAAATAATGATCACAAAGGTATAATACCTAGTTCAACATTAGTAAGTCACAACTTTAATTTAAGAGGTGTAATGAATCTTTCTGATAAATTAACAGTTGATGCAAAAGCTACATACTTTACACAGGAAGTAAATAACAGACAATTTTTGGGAGGTGAAGGTATTATGGGGCCTCTTTATCAAATGCCTAGATCTGTTGACATTAAAGACTTAGAACAATATCAAGTTGATAATCCAGGAACACCTGAGGAATATGTAGTTAGAAATTATGCGGGACCTAATTCACAAACAGCTAATCCTTATTGGATGGCAAATCACGATACACAAAAAGAAAGAAGAAATAGATTTTTTGGGTTTGCCAAAGTTAACTACGAATTCACTGATTGGTTAAGTGCATTTGTTAGAGTAGGTGCTGATATAACTGAAATGAAAAATAAAACAGTTACTAAGCCTGGACATCATTTCTACCGAGGAGGAAGAATGGATGTAGCAACAAATTCATATGGAGAACTTAATACAGATATGTTAATTACAGCTAAAAAAGATTTAACAAGTGATCTTAACCTAGTATTAAATGTAGGTGGAAGTTTATCTAAAAGAACAGCTGAAGGTTTCTATCAATTTGGAGAAAACTTTAAAATTCCGACAAAGTTCTTTTTAAATAATGCTGCTAATCTTTTAGCGCCAAGAGAAACACCACAAGCTACAAAGAAAGTTAACTCTGCATATGCTAGTGCTAGTTTTGCATACCAAGATTTTTTATATGTTGATTTAACATCAAGAAATGATTGGTCTTCAACATTAGGTGAAGAAAATAGATCTTACATGTACAACTCTGCTTCAGTTTCTGCTATTGTGAATAGCTTTATAGACCCTGAACAAACTGTATTTAACTTATTAAAAATTAGAGCTGGTTACGCTCAAGTAGGTAATGATACAGATCCTTATCAATTAAGTCAAACATTTGATGTTCCGGGTCAGGGATATTTTGGCCTAACAACTTTAAGTGCTCCAAGTATCAAGTTAAATCCAGATCTAAAACCTGAACAGGTTACATCTGTTGAGTTTGGTATTGAAGGTTCTATGCTAGGCAACAGATTAAACTTTGATATCTCAGTATATGATAAAGAGACTACGGATATGATATTTAATGTCCCTGTTGCAGCTGCAACTGGTTACCAGTTCTTTAAAGAAAATGTTGGAAAAGTTTCTAATAAAGGTGTTGAAATTACGATTGGTGGTAGACTTATCCAAAACAGTAAAATGGTTTGGGACACCTCTCTTAACTATGCTAAGAACGAAAATGAATTATTATCATTAATAGATGACTTGGAGACATTTACCTATATGACTACAAATAGTGGTAACCTGTCGTTAAGAGCTCAAGTAGGAGGAACTATTGGTGACATCTACGGGACAACTTGGGAAACAAATGATGCTGGTCAAAAACTAATAAGAGAAGATGGTAGACCATCACCTTCTGGGCCTGATCAGTATTTAGGTACTGCTCAACCTGACTTTTTAGCTGGATGGAATAATACAATTAGATATGGAAATTATACTCTAGGCTTCCAAATTGACGGAAGGTTTGGTGGTCAATTTTACTCAAACACGTCTGCAAATCTTGATAGTTATGGTGTAGGTGCAAGAACTTTACAGTATAGAGAGTCTGGAATTACTCTAGACGGATTAAATACTGCAACCAATACTGATAATACAGCCTCAATTACAGGTCAGGAGTACTGGGGTACTACATCTACTATTGCAGAAAATTACATCTATGACCAAGATAATATAAGACTAAGAGAACTTTCAATTGGATATCAAATTCCTAATACGTTAGATTATGGTATTCAAAGTGCAAGTATTCAACTTATAGGAAGAAATCTTTTCTTCTTTTCGAAAGAAGCTCCCGATGTAGATCCAGAAAATATGCTTGGAACTGCAATTGGTGCTCAAGGATTTAACTCAAACAATTTACCTTCTTTAAGAAGTTTAGGTCTGAATCTTACATTAAACTTTTAAAAACTTATGAAAACTATGAAAAACAATTACTTTTTAACAACAATCGCTTTAATGGCTTTAATGATCTCTTGTACAGATGATTTCAATGAGATAAATGAAAAGCCAGATGCTTTAGCTGCTAGTGATGTTAGTGCAAAATTTTTTGTAACTAACGCTCAAACAGGGCTATTTGCACCCAACAGATATCCTTACTGGAGGGGTCCAATTATTCATGCGGACAGATATGCTGGTCACACAGCCTTTGGATATAAATCCAATTGGTGGGATGATGGCCTAGGTTATAATTATAATCCTGGATATACAAGTGCAGTCCACGATGCTTGGTTTGCATCTTATAATAGTACTTTATCAGCCTTTACAAATTTTGTAAAGGAAGGGGGAACTCTTGAAAATGATAAATATTATGCAATCGCACTAATAATGAAAGGACTATACTATCAATACTATACTGACGCATTTGGAATGGTTCCAATGTCAGAGGCTTCAAACCCTGATATTGTTACTCCAAAGTATGATACTCAGCTTGAAATTTACTCTACTCTTGTATCTGATTTAGATCAAGCTATTTCTTTAATAGGTAATGATGCTACAACAGGATCAGGTGTTGACCAATTGAGTGAAAATGATCTTTTTTTTAATGGTGATCTTCAGTCATGGAAACAATTAGCAAACAGTTTAAAATTAAGATTGGGACTTAGAGCGCAAGGTGCTCCAGGTGAATCTTTCTCTACTTCTGCTGTTGCATCTGCTGTTTCTGGCGGTGTTCTAGCTGATAGAGATGCACTACTTCCAAGGGATCTTGAAATTAGTACATGGGTAAGTGCTGTTTATGGTGATGTGTGGGGTCCATTCTACGGAGGTGGAAACTGGCACTTAACAAAAACTTTAGTTGACGCTCTAAGAGATAATAATGATCCTAGACTATCTAAATATGCTAAACCAAGTAAAGGTGGTACTATTCAATGGGCTAAACCAACTGATGGTGAAAGAGTAGGATTATTTGATAAGCATGTAGCTTATATGACTGATATACTTGATAATTCAGGAGCTACTTACACTAAGACTTCTGATGGTGCTGGTGGATATACAATTACTATGCCTGAAAATACTAATTATATTGGTCAGCCAACTAGATTAAATGGTAAGATTAAACCATTATTAGACAGAAAATTATGGTCTGAACCATCTGAAGTTGTAGTTAATCAACATAATTCAGGAAAACCTATTTTTCCATTTGTAGTTTTTACTTCTGCTGAAAGTCACTTTATGATAGCAGAAGCAATAACCAAAGGTCTTGCTAGTGGAGATGCTCAAAGTTACTATCAAACTGGAATTAGAAAAGCTATGAGTTTATGGAATGTATCTAGTGCTGATGTAGAGAATTATATCGCAACAGAGAGTATGGCTCTTTTAAATGGTAGTACTGATCAAAACCTTGAGAAAATTGCAACACAAAGATGGATTGCATTATTTACTAATGGTTATGAAGCATGGTCTGTAGTTAGAGATACTGGATATCCAACTGAACTTAGTGCAGGTGTAACTGATGGAGATATTTTTGTTTTAGGAGATACTAATGGAGCATATCCTCAGAGACACAGATATGGATCAGGTCCTTATAACACTAATGGAGCTCAGGTAGAGCAAGCTAACAGTGTTCAAGGCCCAGATAAACAGTCAACTAAACTATGGTGGGCAAAGTAATATTAACAGTAATAATTGTTAAGCTTCTTATTTGTTGATTTTGTTTAGTTTATAAGACCAAAAAAGAAATACCATTATTACATTAAAAACCTGTGACGAAAGTTGCAGGTTTTTTTCATTATTTATAATCATATGAAAATATTTAATTATATACTTGTTTTATTAGTTTGTAATATTTTGAATGGTCAAAGTTTAAATTCTCTCACCTTAGAAATGAATGGATTTGATTATGAAAGACTATCCAGACTTTCAAATAAGTTAGATGAATTTTCTAAAGAAGGAATTCTGCCAGGATCTGTTGTATTAATTTCTAAAAATGATGAAATTATTTATCATGAAGCTTTTGGTTTTAGTGATATTGATAATCAAATTCCAATGAAAACGAATAGTATATTTAGAATAGCATCTCAAACTAAGTTTATAACTGCTACTGCAATTATGATGCTTCAGGAAAGAGGGGATCTTGTAATTACTGAAAATATTAGTAAGTATATTCCTGAATTTAAAGAAACTTTTGTTGCTAAGAAATCTGATAATGGTTATTCAATTGAACCTGCGGATAGAGAAATTACAATCATAGACTTACTTACTCATACATCAGGTATAGGATACGGATTTGGAATTGCGTCAGAGGTATGGGAAGATGCAGGAATTCAAGGATTTTATTTAATAGATAGAAATGAATCGATAGTAGAGACTGTAAAAAAAATAGCAAAACTTCCTCATGAAGCTCATCCCGGTGATGAATATGTGTATGGATATAGTTCAGATATACTCGGTGCAATTGTAGAAGTAGTTTCAGGAAACAGTTTTGATGTTTTTCTTAAAGAAAACTTATTTGATCCTCTTGAAATGACAGATACTTCATTTTATCTTCCAGACTCTAAGAAAGATCGTTTAACTACTGTTTACATTTACTCAGAAGATAATGGGCTTAAAAGAGCTCCTAATAAGGGTACTTTTGATTCTCAAGGTACACATTACATAGACGGACCAAAAAAATCTTTTTCAGGTGGAGCAGGATTACTTAGTACTTCATCAGATTTCAATAAATTTCTTTTAATGATTTTAAATGAAGGTAAGTATGAAGATCTTCAAATTCTTTCTAGAAAATCCATTGAAATAATGACAAAGGATAACTTGACTGAAGGTATATTTCCATATGCAGGTATTGGCCACGGTCTTGGTGTTCAAGTTGTTAATAATCGAGCAAAATTAAGTGTTCTAGGATCTAATGGGGAACTTACAGGAGGGGGAGCGTATAGAACTGAATATTGGGTTGACCCTCAAGAAGATCTAATCGGAATAATATTAGTTCAAATTAGAGAGCCTCAATATTTATTGAGGTTTCATGATACAATCAAAACACTAATCTATCAAGCATTAAAATAAAAAAAACACATAGTTAATATTCAATTCTAAGTGTTTTTTTATCTTTATTCAATGCAAATTATATTCAAGACCTTAGCTTTAATTATTTTGGTTTCATGTAGCTCAAGTGCTTCAGAAATCTCATCAGATGATACAGATTTATTACCCTATCAAATAATCAATGAAAAAATATTGTTTATAGGAAATAGTTTTACTTTTTATTGGAATCTTCCTTCTCAAGTTGAAAAGATGTCAATCGAAAGAGGTCTAAACTGGGATATTAAGCATTTTACAGTTCCATCAGCAACCCTTAAGATTCATTGGAATAATCCTGATTTAAAATCTATTCTTGAAAGTGAAACATTTGACCATGTAATAATTCAAGAACATAGTACAAATATTTTAACAAATGCTCAAGGCAATTCTAAATTTTACTTTGATCAAATTTCTTCATTGATTCCTGATTCAACTCAAATTCATTTTTTCTCAACATGGATGTATCCATCGATGGAACAGTTTAATACAAACAATGAGGATTATCCAATAGAGGAAAGTGTAAAACAAATAATTGATGGAACCACTGCTATGTTTATTCCTGTAGGAAGAGCATTTAAACTTTTTCAAGATAAACATCCTCAGTTTAACTTATTAATGGAAGATAATAAGCATCCAAATCCAAATGGATCATATCTAGCTAGTTGTATTATTTTCTCACATATAAGTGCAGAATCATCATTAAACCTATCTAAAAGATATAAAGGAAAAGACGCTAGAGGTGTAGATATATACTATAGTATAGTTGAAGATGAAGTTCTGACCTTTCTCCAACAAATTTCTGATGAAGTTATTTTCTAATGAATCAAAGAATATAGACTACTAAAAATCCAAGATAAGTCCCTAAAGCATTTCCAAGACTACCTATCAAAATTGCAGGTAAAATAAGATCTTTTCTATCAAATGCTTCAGCAAGAGCTATAGCTGATGCTCCACCGCCAATATTTGCCTGACTAGCAATTGAAATCATTTCCCAGTCTCGATAAATAATTCCACCAATTATAATAAATAATAGACCATGAATAATAACAGCAGAAATTGTAAATATTAACAATAAGAATCCAACTTCTTGTAGTTGGCTAACTGCACCTATTTCACAATAAGCTCCTATAACTGCTAAAAACACATAGACTAGATAAAGACCAAGATTTTGACTTCCCTTTAAATTTGAAATAAACTTACTTTGGGCTAACAAAATACCTAAAGTTGTTAGAATTAAAATTGAGGGGATGTCAATTATATAGAGTGAAATAATATCTGAAATGTAATAAGCGCTAATTCCAAGAAATAATAACCATGAAAGTGAGGTTAAATTTATTGCCTCATTTTCATCATTTCCCTCATTAGATTTATTTTTATTAGAAATAAATTTTTTATTACTCTTCCAAATACGGTTAAGAAATGTCGGGATAATTAATGTAATCATTATCCAAATTGCTGTTACAACATTGTCTACAGCTATTGTTCCTGCATATAAAATACCTTTTTTTTGAAACTCATACTCTAGTGCAATCGCATTAAAGTTTACACTTCCTCCTGTATATGTTCCAGTTAACATTCCAGCAATTATTTTACCATCTTCTCCTAAAAGGCTATCTGGAGCTAATAAATACCAAGAAATAATAATTCCACAAGTTGTTGCTAAAGATCCTATTACAAAAAGTCCTACCATTGGTAAACCAGCATTTTTAATCGAAGTAATATTAACCTTTAGTAATAAATAAAAGATAGATATAGGCGCAATATATTTGAAGATTATATCATACAGTTCAATACTATTTGATGCGGCAGGAATAAGATTAAAATTTGCAATGACTGCCGTAAAAAGTATAACTAATAAAGCAGCACCACCAAGTTGCTTTCCAATTTTAGTTTTACCAGCATAAACTGATAAAATAACCATTAAGCATAATACTGATAATACATAAATTGGATTACTAATAAAGTCCATTAACTATAATTTTTTTTTAATCGTAAACTTCTACAACCAATTCTATTTCAACTGCTTGACCTCTGGGTAATGAATTGACTCCAATTGCAGCTCTTGCATGCTTGCCTTTTTCTCCAAAGACATCTACCATTAGATCAGAAAACCCATTTACTACTTTTGGTTGTTCTATAAAATTTGGAGATGAATTTACTAGTCCTAAGACTTTAACAATTCGTTTTACTTTATTTAAATCTCCAAGCATTTCTTTTAGAACAGATAATTGATTAATAGCAGTTTGTCTAGCACCTTCATATCCTTGCTCAATAGTAACATTGCCACCAAGTTTTCCAGTCAATTCAGTCCCATCTGCATATTTTGGCCCTTTCCCAGCTAAAAAAATAAGATTTCCTGCTCTTACACCATTAACATAATTTGCAACTGGTTGAGGAGGAGAAGGTAGAGTTATATTTAGTTCTTTTAATCGTGCTTCTGGGTTATAATCTGAATCAATTTCGATTGATTGGTTAACTTGAGTACATCCCGTTAAAAAAAGAGATGTTAGAATTATTGAAAACGCATTTGAGTAAAATTTCTTCATAATTTAAATTTATAGCCATGTATCATAATTAAACTCTCAGGCCAATTTTTTTCGTTATTACAATTTAAAAAATTTTGGGATTATTAAATCAATTCGATTACTCAAAAAAGAATAGTTCCTCTTTTAAAGGCTCAAATTTTTGCTTGATAAGTAAAAAGTTCATAATATCTGCCCTTGGAATTGATTAGTACCTCGTGAGTTCCTTGTTCAACAATCTTTCCTTCTTCAATCACTAAAATTTTATGAGCTTTTCGAATGGTACTTAATCTGTGTGCTATTACAAAAGTAGTTCTGCCCTCTGTTAGGGTTGTCAAACTCTTTTGGATTAAGGCTTCACTTTGTGTATCTAAATTAGAAGTAGCTTCATCTAGGATTAAAATACTTGGATTTGCTAAAATAGCCCTGGCAATAGCAATTCTTTGTCTTTGACCTCCCGAGAGTTTCACTCCTCGTTCCCCAATTAATGTGTTTAATCCATCTTCAAAACGATCTGTAAATTCATT
Organism: uncultured Bacteroidota bacterium; assembly: GCA_902509805.1. The sequence continues at coordinate 81,110 of CABWZL010000001.1, read as the reverse complement.
AACATATGCTGCGTTTACTGCTTCTTTTAGCTCAGTTTCATCTGCATTAGGTCTGGCATATAAAATGTTTTCTCTAATGGTTCCTTCAAACAAGAATTCATCTTGTAAAACAACTCCTAAATGTTTTCTGTAACTTTCTAAAGTAACAGATGTAATAGGATTTCCATCAATAGTGATTGTTCCTTTGTCTGGATTTATAAAGGTTGCTACTAAACCAGCAATTGTAGACTTACCTGATCCTGAGCTTCCTACAAGAGCTATAGTTTCTCCAGCTTTCGCTTCAAAACTAATACTATGTAATACTTCTTTTTCAGCTTCATATGCAAAACAGACATCTTTAAAACTAATGGCTCCCTCAATGTTTTTTAGTGATAAGATTCTGTTGGAATCATCAGATTCTTCTTCTTCATTCATAAGCTCTTCAGTTCTGTCTAATCCCGCTAAAGCTTCAGTAAGTTGACTACCTATATTACTCATTTGAACGATTGGAGCAACCATAAGTCCTAAAAGAAATGTGAAACTCAAAAACTCTCCAAGGGTCAAGGCTTCCATCATAATTTTATAACCTCCAATTCCCATAATTCCTGTAGTTGCTAAACCTAATAAAAATGTTGCAGATGAAGTCATAAAAGCGGTAGCGGTAAGACTCTTTTTTACATTAAGAAATAACTTGTATACTCCTTTTTCAAAAATGATGCTTTCCTGTTCTGCTGCGTTAAATCCTTTTATGACTCTAATACCACCTAACGTCTCAGTAAGTCTTCCGGTAACTTCAGCATTTATTTTACCACGAGCTCTAAAAATAGGACGAATTATTTTAAATGCTTTAAGAGCAATCACGGCAAATACACCTAAAGGAATAAGTGTAAATAAGGTCATTGAGGGACTAATCTGTAATAAAAGCACTAGTGAAACAAGGGCGGTAATTGTTCCTCCTACTAATTGAATCAAGCCGGTTCCAATCAGGTTTCTAACCCCTTCTACATCTGTCATAATTCTAGAAACAAGCGCACCAGATTTAGTGTTATCAAAAAACCGAATAGGTAGTCCCAATATTTTCTTTTGAACTTGAGTTCGAAGCTCTGCAATAAGGTATTGGGCTTGAACAGAGAGAATTTTAGTCAGTAAAAAGGAAGTAATGGATTGAATGAGGATGGATAGAATTACTACCCCAATTAATATTTTTAATTGGGTTAGATCTTTATTGGGGATAATATCATCCATCAACATTTTCAGAGAAAGGGGAGCTACAAAGCTAGCTGCTTTACTTATAATTATTAACAGTAAACCTATAAACACCATTTTCTTTCTTGGCCATATAATGGTTGTGAATGCTTTTATTATGGATACTTTAGGTTTGATTTTTATCTTTTTATTTAATATAAGATTCAACTGATTTTGCAGTATCTAAAACAGTTTTTTCAAATGGTATTGGTTTCCAATCGAAGGTTTTCATCGTCAAGGAAACATTGCCATTATAGGTTTTACCAACAAAAGATCTCATGCTTTTAGCTTCCCTATCAAGATAACTTATTATTCTGAGTAAAAAATTAGGAGCTAAATTAGTACTTACCTTATCATAACCATTGGATTTGAGTATTTTAGCTACTTGCTGAAAAGCATAGGGTTCTTCAGTGGTAACAATAAACCTTTTTCCGTTTGCATTCGCATTTTCAAGAGCTTCGACATGTATTTTTGCAACGTCTCTAACGTCAGACATATTAATTGAAGCTTGAGGAAGCATAGGCATTTTGCCTTGAATCATTTGTGTAAACATGCTCATAGAAGCACCAGATAAGTCCCCTGATAAACTTGGTCCAAAAACAGGGCCTGGATTTACAACAACGAGTTCCATTTTGGAAGCATCGGATTGAGTATTTATAAAATCCCAAGCAGCTTGTTCTGCTAAGGTTTTACTTTTTGCATATGCTGATACATTTTTTCCTTTTACATTGGTCCAAGACTTAGAATCTACTTTAATAGATTTGTCAGCATTTCCAAGCATTGAAACCATTGATGAGGTTAAAACTACTCTTTTAATACCAGCACTTTTTGCAGCTTTTAAAGCTCTCATTGTTCCATCAACAGCAGGCCTTATGTATTCATTTTCATCTTTTGGCTCGATATTGATAAATGGTGAAGCTACGTGCATTACAAAATCACATCCCTTTACTGCTTCATCCCAGCCATCATCGCTTAACAGGTTTAGCTCACAAAATTCTAGATTATCTTTTGGGTCAACTACATTTTTAATTGAATTAATAACTTGTTCTGTTTTTGAAAGATTTCTAACAGAGCCTCTAACAGAATACCCACTTTTTAATAATTCTACAGCACAGTGTTTTCCTATATAACCTGAAATTCCTGTTAACAATACTTTTTTATTCATAGTCTTTTTGTTTTATTTTTTCATAAACTATGCCACATCTTAAAACCGTGACAAAGTTTATTATACAATGACATCATGACATTTATATACCTAGGTATTTAGAATTAACAAACTACATGATTAAGAAGTTTATCTTCAAAGATTTAAATTAAAATTTTAATTCAACTCCAATAGGACAGTGATCAGAGAGCATATCCTCCTCTGTCATAGATTCTGGTTTTTCAGAAAAATAATAGACAGTCTCACTACCTTTGATTAGTAATTTTTCGGCTCCTGCACCCATTAATATATGGTCAATAGGATCTGGATAACTTGGATGGCATCCTTTTAAGTCCTGCATACTGTTGCTAATGACTACCGCTTTGTTTTCCATTTCTGTCATAACCTGCCAAAGTTTATTATCTGGATTGGCTATTCTATGGTTAAAATCACCGAGCAGAACAAAAGGTCGATCACTATTAATTTTCTTTTCTATCCATGTGTCTAGAAGTGGCACTTGCTTTTGAAAAGTCTCGCAAGCACGTCGAGAAGATGAGGAGTAGTCCTCTACAAAACACCCGCTCTTAAGGTGAACTGACATAACCTCAATTGTATCCTTTTGATTAATGATGTTAGCAATAAGTCCATAACGTAACCCTTCTCTGTCCAATGCGAGTTCCTTAAAGGTTCCCACATCTTGAAAATTAACTCCCTTTCTAATGACTAATGCAACACGCTGCTGAGTCGACTTTTGTCCATTTCCATAGCAGTTATAAGAACTACTTGCAGGACGATCTGAAACTATGATATTCCAATCTTTTTCAGGAAATACACGAGCTACTGCCTTTAAAGATTCAACTTCTTGCAAGGCAATTACATCAGCATCTAAAGTACTGGCAAAATTCCGTAATTTCATATAATCGCTCTCTTGACGAGGAACACATCCCTCACCAACATTCTCAGCAAGATGTTCCATATTCCAAGCTACAAAACGGATTTCAGAAGAACAAGAAGTAAGTATAACCAAAACAAGAGTAGACAATAATAAAGAAATCTTATTTATCATTTTATAAATATAAAAAAACGGTTACACTATAATAGTATAACCGTTTTATTGTTTTAGTAGAGTTCTCTATTGAAATATCGAACCACAACATTACTCGTAGGATATTTTTAAAAACACTATTTTTGATTTACTCAATTACTTTAAAACTCAATGAATAAAAAAGTTACTTTTTTAATCGGAATAATAGGGGTTAGTCTTCTTTTTTCAGCTTTTGTTTTAGGAGGACTTTTGATTGAAAATTATGACATATTCAATCAATACATAAGCGAATCATATGCAATCGATACTAAATATGGAATATATTTAAGAGTTTTTGGTTATGCCCCAGGTGGAGTTATGATTTCTCTTTTTTGTTTTCTTGGACTTAACTATTTTCAACCTAATACACTTTTAAAAATAGGGTTCTATGGAATCGGAATTTTTTACGGATTAGGAACAATATTTACTGGAATTTTCCCTTGCGATAGTGGTTGTAATAGAGAATTAATTGATCCTAGTTTCTCCCAAATAGCTCATAATTTTTCGGCATTATTAATGTATGTGCTAACTCCTTTATTTATGATTTTAATTGGACTCGGGCTAAAAAAATCAACCTATATGAGTTTTTCTATTCAATGCCTTTTATTAGGGATAATTAGCTCTTTTTTTGTAATAACCTTAGGATCAGATTTATCATCTGAATATATTGGAATTTATCAAAGAATTATTGAGTTTCTCTTTATTTTATGGGTAGTTTTGTGTGCTTTTGAAATTAAAAAAAACGGCTACACTTTATAAAAGGATAACCGTTTTATTGTTTTAGTAGCGAGGGCAGGACTCGAACCTGCGACCTTTGGGTTATGAGCCCAACGAGCTACCTACTGCTCTACCTCGCGATTTGAAATGCAAATATAGTAAACTTTCATTACTCAGGGCTAAAGCATTTGATTTAAGTAGTTATCTTTGCCGAAATGTCTGATAATAAACATAGATCTGGATTTGTTTCAATAATTGGTAGACCAAATGTTGGTAAATCAACTTTGATTAACTCTTTAATGAAACAGAAGCTGTCTATAATTACATCTAAAGCTCAAACAACTAGACATAGGATTAGAGGAATTGTAAATGGTGATGACTATCAAATTGTGCTATCAGATACTCCAGGTATTTTAGATCCAAGTTATAAGCTTCAAGAGGCTATGATGAAGTTTATAAAGGAAACTTTGATAGACTCTGATTTCCTAGTAATAGTTGAAGAAGTAGGTAATAAGGAATCATTTGATGAATCTTTAATTCAAAAATTAAACTCCTTTAAAATCCCCATAATTCTGCTAATAAATAAGATTGATCTTTCCAGTCAAGAAGAATTAGAGGATTCAATAACTCATTGGAAATCTATATTTCCTGGTATTGTTATTTACCCTGTATCTGCAATTGAAGGTTTTTTTGTTGATGAGTTAATAGAGATTTTTAAAGATAAACTTCCTTTATCTCCTCCATTTTTCCCAAAAGATCAATTTACAGATAGACCGGAGAGGTTTTTCGTTAATGAGTCTATAAGAGAACAAATTTTAGTGCATTACGATAAAGAAGTTCCATATTCAGTTGAGGTAATCACTGAGGATTTCAAAGAATCACCAAAAATTATAAAAATTAGATCATTGATACTTGTTGAAAGAGAATCTCAAAAAGGAATTTTAATTGGCCACAAGGGATCTTCTTTAAAAAGGGTCGCTACAAAGGCTAGACATGATCTTGAGAAATTTTTTGGAAAGAAAATATTTTTAGAAGTATTTATTAAAGTAAGGAAGAACTGGAGAAATGACCCTTCTTCATTAAAAAAATTCGGATATAATATATAATAAAATGAGTGGAATTGTTGCTATTGTTGGAAGGCCTAATGTTGGAAAGTCTACTCTTTTTAATAGGTTAATTCAAAAGAAAGAAGCTATTGTTGATGAGGTTAGTGGAGTAACTAGAGACAGACACTATGGTAAATCTGATTGGAATGGTGTTGAGTTTAGTGTAATTGATACTGGAGGATATCTACCAGTTAGTGATGATGTTTTTCAAAAAGAAATTGATAAGCAAGTAATATTGGCTATTGATGAGGCAGATGTAATACTATTTTTAGTTGATGTAAAAGATGGAATGACTGGTGTAGATCAGTCAATTTCTGATATGCTTCATAAATCATCTAAAAAGACTTTTCTTCTTGTAAATAAAGTTGATAATTCTAAATTGATTGAAGACTCCACTGAATTTTATTCTTTAGGTTTTAAAGATCTCTTTTGTTTATCGTCAATTAATGGATCTGGAACAGGAGAGTTTTTAGATTTATTAGTAGAACAATTGCCTAAAGAGGACTTGGCAGTCTCTGATGTTCCAAAGTTTGCTGTAGTTGGAAGGCCTAATGCCGGTAAGTCATCATTTATTAATTCTCTTATAGGTGAAGAAAGATTTATAGTTACAGATGTTGCAGGTACAACTAGAGATAGTTTATATACTAGATATAATCAATATGGTTTTGATTTTGAACTAATTGATACAGCAGGAATAAGAAGAAAAACTAAAGTTTCAGAAGATATTGAATTCTATTCTATATTGAGATCAATAAGATCAATTGAGAATTCAGATACATGTTTAATAATTTATGATGTTGAAAGAGGTTTTGATTCACAGGTTCAAAATATTTTTTGGCTAGCAGCCAAAAATAAAAAAGGTATAGTGATTCTTGTAAATAAATGGGATACAATGAATAAAGATCATACAACTTCAAAGCAAATTGAAGAAGAAATCATGACTAAGACATCTCCATTTATTGATATACCTATTGTTTTTATTTCTGCACTTACAAAACAAAGAATTTTTGATGCAATAAAAATAGCAATGGAGGTAAATGAGCGAAGGAATACTAAAATTCCAACAAAAAAACTAAATGATTTATTATTACCTATTATTGATCAAAAACCTCCTCCTAGTACAAAAGGAAAGTATGTGAAGATTAAATTTTGTAGGCAACTTCCAACAAAGTATCCTCAGTTTACATTTTACTGTAATCTCCCCCAGTACATTAAAGATCCTTATAAAAGATTTCTAGAAAATCAAATTAGAAAACATTATAATTTTACTGGTGTTCCTATTGATGTATTTATAAGAAAGAAATAATTAGAGATTATTCTTTAAAGATTTTAACTCTTCTTTTATTTTGTTCAGTTTTTTTAGGATAGTCAAATTTTCAGATTCAGAAATATCTTTTGATTTTAGTTTTTTCTTAGCTCCTTGAATAGTTAATCCATCCTTTTTTAACATTGTATAGATTATAGAAATAGTTTCAATATTTTCACTAGTGAATTTTCTAATACCAGTAGACTTAATCAAAGGATTAATTTCATCAAACTCTTTTTCCCAATATCTTAATAATGAAGTGTTAACATTAAAGTGTGATGCAACTTCACTTATACTATAATATTTTTTTTCTGGAAGATTTCCGAACATATTCTAATCAAGAGATTGATTCTCCTGTGATGCTTGGTTTACTAATTTCTCAAATTCAAGTGGAGATAAACTACCAGTATAGAAGTTAATTGGATTTATTTTTCTTCCATCTTTAACAATTTCATAATGAAGATGGGGGGCAACAGACCTACCTGTATTACCGACATAACCTATAAGATCTCCTCTTTTAACTTTATTTCCTCTTCTAACTTCAATTTTACTCATGTGAGCATAAATACTTACGTATCCAAACCCATGATCAATTCTTACATGATTTCCAAAACCTACGGCTCTATTATCAGCTCTAGATATTCTACCGTCACCAGTTGCGTAAATTGGAGTACCTGTTTTAGCAGAAAAGTCCATTCCTGAATGCATTGTTCTTCTTTTTGTAAAAGGATCAATTCTATAGCCATAACCTGAAGCCATTCTTTTCAAATCTTTATTATTAATTGGCTGAATTGTAGGGATAGACGTTAATAATGATTCTTTATTTTTTGCTAATAATTCAATTTCATCAAGAGATTTAGATTGAATCACTAATTCTTTAGTTAAAATATCAACCCTTTCAGAAGTATTAACTATAAGGTCTGAACTTTCATACCCTTCCAGATAATCATATCTATTAATTCCTCCAAAACCAGCTTTTCTTTGTTCTTCTGGAATTGGACTAGCTTCGAAATAAACTCTATAAAGACTATTGTCTCTTTCCTCAATATTTGCTAGAGTAGATTCAACTTGATCTAATTTTTTATTCAAAACTCTAAGTTGTAATTCATAATTATCAATCTCTCTTGCCTGAACAAGTTCTTTTGGAGTATCTATAAAGTCAGTATTTAAAAGAATAATTGTTATAAATGAACCAATTATAACTGAACTTATTAAAAACAAAGAAAGTCTGTAAATACGTTGAGCAAAAGTTCTTTTAATTGGAACAAACTCTAAATTCTCAGAATCAAAATAATATTTATTTTTGGACATAGATCAATTTGTTGTAATTTCAACGTTTTAATGGTTGAAAACCATTACAAATATAAAAAAAATGAATTCATCCGTTGTCAGAGAAAAATTTTTTCAATACTTCAAAGACAAAGGACACGAGATAATCCCCTCAGCATCTGTTATAAATAAGACAGATAAAAACTTAATGTTCACTAATGCTGGGATGAATCAGTTTAGAAACATATTCACAGGGGATCAGAATCCAAAATTTTCTAGAGTTGCAAATTCTCAAAAATGTTTAAGAGTTTCAGGAAAGCATAATGACCTTGAAGAAGTTGGCGTTGACACTTATCATCATACTTTTTTTGAAATGCTTGGTAATTGGAGTTTTGGAGATTACTTTAAAAAAGAAATTATTGAATGGTCATTTGATTTAATAACAAATGTATATGGAATAGATAAAGAAGATTTATATGTTTCAGTATTTGAAGGCTCAGAAGATGATAATACACAGTTTGATAAAGAAACTTTTGATGAATGGAAAAAATATTTTTCTAAGGATAAGATTATAAATGGAAATAAAAAAGATAATTTCTGGGAAATGGGTGATACAGGTCCATGTGGTCCATGTTCTGAAATCCATGTTGATTTAAGATCAGCTTCAGATAAGAAAAAAATTAATGGAGCAGATCTTGTAAATAAAGATCATCCTCAAGTTGTTGAGATATGGAATTTAGTTTTCATTCAGTATGATAGGAAGAAAGATGGAACACTCAAAAAATTAGACAAACAATATGTTGATACTGGAATGGGTCTTGAGAGACTATGTATGGCTCTTCAAGGAAAAAAATCAACATATGAAACTGATTTTTTTACAGATATAATTAAAGAAATTGAAAATATTTCTGACAAGAAATATTTAGGAGGTGATGAAGCTATTGATATAGGTATAAGAGTTATTTCAGATCATTTAAGAGCTATAATCTTTACTATTTTAGATGGACAAGTTCCAAGTAACACAGGTTCTGGATACGTAATTAGAAGAATACTTAGAAGAGCTACAAGGTATGGATATACAAATCTTGATATAAAAGAACCTTTTTTGTATAAACTAGTTGAAAAAGTTTCAAATAAATATTATGATGTATATCCAAGTTTAAAAACTCAACAAAGTTATATTGAATCTATAATTAAAGATGAAGAAAATGGATTTTTAAAGACCTTAAATCAAGGACTAAGTTTAATTAATGAGTTAATTAATTCAAATCCATCTGATAAAATAATTAAAGGAGATATTGCATTTAAACTTTATGACACTTTTGGATTTCCAATTGATTTAACGTCGTTAATAGCTGTAGAAAATAATTTCAAAGTTGATTTTGATGGCTTTAATGAAAATATGAAAGCTCAAAAAAATAGATCTAAGTCAATTAAAAACGAAGAAGTATCTGACTGGATTATTATTGACAATAAATCATCAAGTAGCATGTTTTTTGGATACGATATGAGTGAAATTGATGGAAAAATTATTAAGTATAGAGAAAGTAAAACTGACCAAAACAATATTAGTTTTCACATAGTGACAGATAAAACATCTTTTTATCCAGAAGGTGGTGGGCAAATAGGTGATATTGGACATATCATTTCAGGAGACAGTAAGATTAAAATAAAAAATACTTTTAAAGATACTGGAGAAATAATACATGAAACGACTGAACTACCTGATGATATTCAATCTCTATTAAAGCTTAAAATTGATAAAAACAGAAGATCTTTAATTGAATCAAATCATACATCTACCCATCTTTTACATCAAGCATTGAGAAACATACTAGGTAAACATGTGGAACAGAGAGGATCTATGATTTCTGATAAAATGTTCAGGTTTGACTTTTCTCATCAGAATAAAATATCTGATCTGGAACTTGTTAATATAACCGACTTTGTGAATAAAAAAATCAACCAGTCTATTGATATTATCGAGAACAGGGAAGAAGACTATCAAATAGCAATTAAAAATGGAGCTATCGGTCTATTTACAGAAAAGTATGAAGATAAGGTGAGAACAATAAAATTTAATGATTCATATGAATTATGTGGTGGAACTCATGTTAAAAATACAGGTGATATATCCTCGTTTAAAATAATATCAGAAGGATCACAAGCATTTGGAATAAGAAGAATTGTCGCTACTACAAATGAAGAGGTTATAATTGCTGAAAATCTTAAACAAAAAGCACTTAAGGAAAAGGCAGACACTGAAAATGAAAAAAAACTTCTTAAAAAAGAGCTAGAATCACAAAATAAAATTAAGATCCAATCAATCAAAGACGATTTAATAAAAAATATTTCCAACCAAAATGACATTAATAATTTTATTGGTGAAATTGATTTAGACCCCAAATCAATCAAAGAACTCTGTTTTATCTTATCTGATAAATTTGAAAACTTATTTCTAATTCTCATTTCTAAATCTGACGAAAAAGTATTTATATCATGTTTTATTTCAAAGAACTTAATAGAAGAAAAAGAATTAAATGCTTCTAAAATAATTAGAGAGTTATCACCTTTAATTAATGGAAGTGGAGGAGGTCAACCTTTTTTTGCAACAGGAGGAGGAACAAACAAAAATGGAATAGATCAAGTTATATTAAAGTCTAAGAAAATAATTACTCAGCTTTAGGCGGATACTTCTCAAGTATTTTCACTACAAAATCATTAACCATTTTGTCTCTGTCATTCGAGTACTCATTTAAAACTCCCACACCTTTTCCCTGCCAAACAAGTTGTTGATTTTTACTATCTATAAGACTTACGTAGAGTGTACCCTGAACTCTTGAATATCCGGAAGAATAGGGATAATTATATGAAAAAGGGTACCATCCATATGGAAGATAGTTGTTCACATAAACTCTTTCTTTTGATTTTGTTTCAAATGTAACAAGCAAATCAGGTGAATTTGATCTTTCTAGCCCTTTTGTTTTAAGTCCTAGATCTAGAGACTTTAGAATTCTCTTCTTATCTAAATCAGATATTTCAACTTTATCAATATCTGGTTGATAAAAAGAATAGGTGTTATAATTGCTAAAATTTACATCAGAGTCATAATCATATTGTACATAAACTCCACATGATTGAAAGACAAACATTATTGTGAATAACATTATTTTTAATGAGGAGTATTTTTTTATAATTTTCATTTGTAATAAAGTTATGAAAAAAATATTTGTATTAATAATCATTTTTACATCATCCTGTTCTTCACTAAAAACAATCTCAGATGTAAATAATACAGTTGAACAAAAAATAAATTTTTATGTTAAAAAATATGCTCCTGCAGCTACCAAAAATATGAGGTTCTTTAAAATTCCAGCAAGTATAACTCTAGCTCAAGGAATATTAGAGTCTGGATATGGAGAGGGAACCTTAGCTAAAAAGGCAAATAATCATTTTGGTATTAAATGTCATAAAGAATGGAAAGGAAAATCAATAACTCATGATGACGATGAAAAAGGTGAATGTTTTAGATCTTATAAAAATCCACTTAGATCTTATCGTGATCATTCGTTATTTCTAGTAGATAGAGATAGATATAGTAACTTGTTTGCTCTTAATAGAAAAGATTATAAAGGATGGGCAGTTGGTCTTAAAGCTGCAGGTTATGCAACAGATCCAAAATATGCTGATAAACTAATAAGTTTAATTGAAAGATTTAATCTAACTAGGTTTGATGAATAAAGTTTCTCCGTCTTTATATACAGAAATTAACTCTTTACCTCTTAATTCTTTTGTAATCTTATCCCATTTTTTATTTGAAAAATCAAACTCAGATTTAAAATCACTTAGCTTGCATTCACCATTCTTCATAAGTTTATCAAGAAATAGTTTAGCATCATTGGAAATCTGAGGAGCTTCCTTAATAGGTTTCATTTGAGGAAAAAATAAAACTTCTTGAATTGAGGTTTTGTTAGTCATCAACATAACTAATCTGTCAATTCCAATTCCAATTCCAGATGTTGGAGGCATACCATATTCCAATGATTTAATGAAATCCATATCAATAAACATTGCTTCATCGTCACCTTTTTTGCTTAATTCTAGTTGACCCTCAAATCTCTTTAACTGATCAATAGGATCATTAAGCTCAGAATAAGCATTAGCAATTTCCATTCCATTTACAAAGAGTTCAAATCTTTCTGTAAGCTTGGGGTTTGATCTATGCTCTTTAGTTAATGGACTCATCGATTTTGGGTAATCAGTAATAAATGTTGGGTTTATAAAGTTTTTTTCACACTTATCTCCAAAAATTGCATCAATAAGTTTGCCTTCTCCCATGCTATCATCTACTTCAATTGACATTTCATCACAAATCTTTCTTAATTCAGTTTCATTCATATCTGAAATATCATAACCAGTAAACTTCAATATAGCATCAATTATAGAGAGTCTTTCATATGGAGCTTTGAAATCTATTGAATTAGAGTCAAATTGAATTTCTGTTTTATTATGAATATCTAGACATACTTTTTCAATAAGTGATTCAGTTAATTCCATCATCCAGAAATAATCTTTGTAGGCAACGTATAGTTCAAGTATTGTAAATTCTGGATTATGATTCTTATCCATACCTTCATTTCTAAAATCTCTTGAAAATTCATATACAGCTTCAAAACCTCCAACAATTAATTTTTTAAGAAATAATTCATCCGAGATTCTTAAATATAGAGGTATATCTAACGCGTTATGATGGGTTACAAATGGACGTGCAGTAGCACCACCTGGAATAGGTTGTAAAACTGGAGTTTCAACCTCTAAATAGGATTTATCATTTAAGAAACCTCTAATAGTATTCATAATCTTTGTTCTCTTTATGAAGGTTTCTTTTACATGAGAATTAACAATTAAATCGACGTACCTTTGTCTATATCTTTGCTCTACATCGGTAAAACTATCATACTCATTACCCTCTGAATCAACCTTTGGAAGAGGAAGAGGTCTAAGAGACTTATTAAGTATTTTAAAGTCTTTTACTAGCACTGTAACCTCACCAACTTTTGTTTTAAACATATTCCCTTCAACTCCAATAATATCACCTATATCAAGTAGTTTTTTATATACAGTATTATACTTCGTTTTATCCTCGCCTAGACAGATCTCATCTCTATTAAAGTAAACTTGAATTCTACCTTTACTATCCTGAATTTCAGCAAAAGAAGCATTTCCTTGAATTCTTCGTGACATTATTCTTCCAGCAATAATTACTTGTTTTTTATCATCAAAATTTTCAATTAATTCTGATGAAAAGTTATTTACAGGGAATAATTCTGCAGGGTATGGATTTATTCCAAGTTTTATTAACTCTTCAAGTTTTTCTCTACGAATTTTTTCTTGCTCAGTCACTTGTAAATGTTTGTTCAAAGATAAGTTTTAAAAAACAATCATTGAAGTACAAATTTCTATATTTGATTTATAAATGAAAAATAAAAAAATCATTTTAAGAGATATTGGAAAATCTTCATTTTCAGATGCTTGGCAATACCAGGAGAAAATTTTTAAAAAAACTATAGATCAAAAAATTAAAAATAGATCAAGTGAGAGTAAATTGGAGACTGATAACTTTCTAATTATTACTGAACACAACCCTGTATATACAATTGGAAAAAGTGGAGATATTTCAAATTTGCTATTGAATGATAACGAGATGAAAACAGAAGGTATTGAGTTTTATAAAATTAACAGAGGTGGAGATATAACATATCATGGACCTGGACAAATAATGGGTTATCCAATTATTGATCTTGATAATTTTTTCACTGATATTAATTTATACTTGAGAAAACTTGAAGAAGTAATTATTAATACACTTAAATCATATGATTTAAAAGGCTTCACTATTAAGGGGGAAACTGGTGTTTGGGTTAAAGACAATAATGGATTATCCAAAAAAGTATGTGCATTTGGAATAAGAGCTAGCAGATGGGTTACTATGCATGGATTTTCATTCAATATAAACCCTGAACTAAATTATTTCAAAAATATTATTCCGTGTGGAATAAAGGATAAGGGAGTGACATCTGTATCAGAATTAAAAAACAGTAATATTGAAATGAATCAAATTAAAAAAATATTATATAAAAATTTTGCTGAATCTTTTAGTGCTGAATTAGTTTTTGAAAACTAATTCAATTCATATGAAACTATAGAATAGTTGTCAAGTCTAGTAAGAACTTCAATCTTTCCATCATTGTCAGAATCCCTTATATCAATTATTGAATTTCCTTTTAAAGGAAATCCCTTTATTAATTCCCCATTATCTTCATATAAATAAATATTATTTTCACTAAAATCAGAAATTCCAATCAACATTCTTGAGGAATCATTAAATATTTTAGGTTTTGAATATCTTCCAAAAGGAAGATTAATATTTATTCCTTTAATAGATAATATGTTTTCACTTATAAAAACCAAGTTATTATTTTTTATATCAATTAAATTATCATTTGATATGTTTAAGTTTTTCTTTGATAATTTTCCATCCAAATCAACTTGAATTAAATTACCCTGATTATCTGTTGTAGTAAAAGTTTTCATGTAAGAGTATATAGAGTTTTCATTAAATTGAATTTTTTCATCAATATCTATTCTATCTCTACCTCTTCGGTCTAAAATTTTTAACTCTCCATTTTCTAATTGAACTATAATAAAATCTTTTCCATCTATTCTTATATGAACTGGACTTTTTATTATACTTGATTCAAAAGTATTTGGTTTAAAGCCACTAACTTTTCCCCCTCTTGAATCAAACATTTCAATCTTGTTATCATTAGTCACCAAGAATCTGTAATTTCTATTTTTCTCGTAATCAAAAATTGAAATTGGGATATTATTTTCTCCAGAATCAATCTCAAAACTTAATTCCTTAACTTCATTGCCATTTCGATCTAAAACATATAATCTATCTTCAGTTCTAAAGATTATCTGAAGTCTACCATTTTTATATATATCAATTTGCTTAATATCACCAATTATTTTTTTTGGAATTTTTTTCTTCCAATATTGATTACCTTTATTTGAATAATAAAATAGATAGTTTTCACTATCCTGAAATGTGAAATCATATTGATTATTAATATGATTTTTCAACCAAATTGGATTAGAAATTATTTCATTGTCAAATGTTAGAAAAAACTCTGTATAGATATCATTAGTTTCTTTTGATTGATTTAATTTAGAATAATCAAAATCTAAAAGTGCAATATTTTCATTAATTACTCCACTAAATCCAATAAAAGGATAATTGTTTGAATCCAGGCTATTGGAGTTATTATTAACCCAAAAAAATGAATTCTTTTTTGATTTTTGATTTTTATAGTTTAAATATTTGGAGTTAGAACTCAAATTATCTTTTATTGCTTTTGAATTAATTATTTTCTTAATCTGAGATACTGATTGAGTAATTACTAATGAATTATCTATTAAAGTAGCATAGACAGGTGATATTTCCTGGTCAAAATTATTAATAAGAGTTTTCAGATCTAAACCTAGGTTGATTTTTTTTATATTTTTTATATTTTCAATTTCATTTAATTCAAAGTAGCTTTCAAGTTGTTCTATATTTGAAATTCCTAGAATTAAAAATTTTTCTTGATCCTCAACAAAAATTATTTCATCAATTAGATTTAAGGAATCAAAATTTATATTCTCAGATGATAAATCCTCTGCTTTTAAATAGTTTTTGAAATTGAAAATAAATCTTTCTGAATCAGAAATTGTAAATGAAAAAAATGAGGAAAAAGAATTTGGAATTATTTTATCTGATTTAACTTCCGATGGAGGAATATTTCTTAAAATGGATATTTTACTATTGATAGAATCATTAATTCTAGTTGCACCAATCATCTTAATTTCTTCAAGTGAGTATTTAAAGTCATAGCTAATCCATGAATTATTTAGGTCTGGAAAAAATGAAAGATTACTTAAGTTATTTAATAATAATTTTGAGTTTTTTGAATTTATAAAAATATTAAATGGATCATTTGAGTCGGTACCTTTTATTATTTTGAGAAAATCAGAATCTATTTTTGGATTAGTTAAATCAGAATCTCTGATAATATTTTCGAGAATTATATCTTCAGTGGAACTAATAATATAGTTGCCTAAAATTGTCTTGTAAATTTTTTTTGTGTTAGAAGTATCTATAAAGATTTTATTGTTCTGATATTCCCCTTTGATTAAATCAGTTTTAGATATAGAATCTTGAAAATTTACTTTTCTTATGTATGTATAAGCAGTTTGGTTTTTTCCAAAAGATGTTAGTGATAGTAATCCTGAATTATTTGAATACTCATTAGATAATGAATTAAGCTCATCCAACACTTTACTTTTTGAAAATGAAATACTACTCAAATTTTTATTCTTTGATAAAATTTCTTTGGTATTAATTAGATCATTAATATTCAATATTAATTCGGAATCAAGAGGAAGAAAGTTTAAAGATGAAATATCTTTATTATTTATGCCGGAACAAGAATTTAATAATGCTAAAAATGTAAAAAGAAGTATTATTTTTTTCATTACTGATATTGAATTTTAAGTTGTAGTTTTTTAATGTTAAATGACTTTCTATGAAAGTCTGTTTTTCCATGTTTATCAATCATATCCATATGAAATTTTGTTCCATAACCCTTGTTAGTGTTCCATCCAAACTCAGAGTACTTTGAGTGAAGTTTTTTCATATATTCATCTCTGTATGTTTTAGCTAGAATAGAAGCTGCTGCAATATTTTGATATTTTTCGTCTCCTTTAATAATACACTTGTAAGGAATATCTTTGTACTGTATAAATTTGTTGCCATCTACTAAAATAAAGTTTGGTTGGGTTTTTAAATTATTGAGAGCACCATGCATAGCTTTAAATGTAGAGTTTAGAATATTTATCTTATCAATTATTTTTGCATTAATAAAAAAAACTGAATAGTCTATTGCTTCCTTTTCAATTATAATTTTTAATTCTAGTCTTTTCTTTTCTGATAATTTCTTTGAATCATTAAGGTATTTATTATTGAAACCTTTTGGAAGAATTACAGCAGATGCTGATACAGGGCCGGCAATACATCCTCTTCCAGCCTCATCTATACCAACTTCAAATTCAAACTTTGAAAACCTATTCTTTAACATTAATTGTAAAATATATCTTGTAAAGAAATCTTACCTTAGTGTGAAAATACAAAATTGATGTTTAAACAATTTCTAGTTTTTATCTTTTTTTTCGTTCATATTATTTTATTTGGTCAAACTTCAGATATAGACCTCAAACTTAAAGCTCAGCTGGAACAAGAAAAACTTGAAAAAGAATCAGAAAATAAAAAAGACACATTAACAACAGATTATTATAAAATTTTTTACTTGGATGGAAGGGTTGAATCTGTTGATACATCATTAAATATCTATAAAGATTATAAATTCAATTTTTTAAGACAAGATTCATTTGAATTACTAGAAATGCCAAATGTGGGTAGTTCATATAATAAACTAGGATACACCTTTAATAATAGAATTGATTATCCAAAACTTGGAGCCAGTGGAAAACATTTTCAGTACTATGAAGTAGAAGATATAGGGTATTATGAAGTACCAACTCCATTTACTGAAATCTTTGCTAAGTCATCATTTGAGCAAGGACAGAATCTAGATGCTGTTATATCTATCAATCTATCGCCAGAATTTAATTTCACACTAGCTCATAAAGGCTATAAATCCCTTGGCAAATACGTAAATACAAGATCAAGAGGAAACCAGTTCAGATTCTCAACTAATTTTAATTCAAAAAATAAAAAGTCAAAGTTTAAATTTCATTTAACATCCCAAAACATTTTTAATCAAGAAAGTGGGGGGTTAACTTCTGATGGAATATATTTTTTTGAACAAGCACCAAATTATTTTGTTCTTGATAATTTTGGCAATCAAATTGAAAATGATGATGGATCATTTGAAATGATAGAGTACGATGGATACCTTGATAGATCAAGATTACCCGCCAGATTGCTATCAGAAGGCTCATTATACTCAAAAAGAGTATTTGCTGATTTTAACAGATCATTAATTTATAATAATGAAAAAGAAGCCTCAGTATTATCACTTGGACTTCAATTTAAACATGAATATAAAAAGTTAGAATACAATGACCCATATACTTCTGCTTTATTTGGAGAAGTTGAAGAAGGAATATTAGTATCGGATCAATCTAGATATGTATTACAAAAAAGTGTTATTTATCTTGTTTCTGATTTTAATAAATTTGGAAAATTAAAAATGGATTATTCTCTAATTAATTCTAATAATAATTATAAAGATTATGATGGAATTTTAAGTGGCTTAATTTTTAATCTAGACAATAAACAGTCAAACTTTTCGAGTGAATGGATTAAGGATTTTAACTTTCTTAAAATTGCACTCAGCATTAATAAATCTCTGGAGGAAGAGATGGTTTCAAATTCCACATCTATTATATTGACAATAGACAAGATTAAAAATGTTGGAATTAAATTAAACGCGTTAAGTGCAGAAAAATCCCCTAATTTGAATCATATTTTTTTTAGAAGTGCCTACAAAAATTACAACTGGTATAATTCTAATTTAGAAAATCAAAAATCATCAACTTTATCAGCTCAATTATCTTTCAAAGAATTAATAAAAATCTCTGGAGAGTATAGCTTAATTGATAACTATACATTTTTTCGTGAATCTACAAATGCATTAACTGGAGAGATAGATAATTTTAGAAAAGCTGAAGTAAACCAAATAAATAGTCAAATTAAATACTTCAAGATTAAATTATTTAGTAAAGTTGATTTTGGTAAGTTTAGCTTTATAAACACAGGTCAATTTCAGAAAAAAGATCAAGAATTAGTTCTAGATGGATTATTGACTCTTAATGTTCCTGAATGGATAACAAGAAATACAATAATGTTTTCAACTAATGTTTTTAATAACTCTTTATTTTTTCAAACTGGATTTACATTTAATTATTTCACAAAGTTTTATGCAGATTATTATAATCCATTATTGTCTGAATTTGTAACTCAGAATTATAAAGAAATAGGAAATTATCCAAGAGTAGATTTCTTTTTTAATGCTAAAATTCAGCAGACAAGAGTATTTGTAAAAGTTGAACATTTAAATAGCTCTTTTTCGGGCTACGATTATTATTCTGACCCATTTAATCCTTATAGAGATTTATCTGTTAGATTTGGATTAGTTTGGAATTTTTTCCAATAATTTAATATGAAAAATTACTTTGTTATTGGAGTTATGTCTGGGACATCAATTGATGGGATAGATTTAGTACATGTAAATTTTTATTATAGTAAATCTTGGACTTTTAAAATATTAAGTTCAAAAACATATAAATATGATAAGGATTGGCAGAATATTTTAAAAAATATATCAGATAAAAATCTTGACTCAATTAAACAAATTGACAAAAAATACACAAAACTTTTATCTATTTATATTCAAAAGTTTATTAAAGAATTTTCAATTAAAAAAATTGATTTCATTAGCTCACATGGTCATACTACTCTTCATAATCCATCAAATTCTTTAACTTATCAAATAGGTAACCTAAAAGACCTTTCATCTTATCTTGGATTGAAAATTATTTGTGATTTCAGAGTACAGGATATCAAACTAGGAGGGCAAGGTGCACCTCTTGTTCCTGTAGGTGAAAAATTTTTATTCCCAGAATATGATACCTTAATCAATATAGGAGGGTTTGCAAATATTACTATTAGATCAAATAATAGCTTAATTGCTTATGATATTTGTCCAGTTAATATTGTTTTTAATCATTTATCTAACTTAATAGATTTAAAATATGATGATAAAGGAAAGATTGCATTATCAGGAAAAATTAATAATGAATTATATAATTGTCTTGAGTCTTTAGATTATTATAAACAAGTTTCACCAAAATCTCTAGGAGCAGAATGGGTTACTCAAATTATTCTTCCAATTATAAATAGTTTTATAGAAATTCCGATAGAAGATTTACTTAACACTTTCTCAAAACATTTTGCAAGTCAAATTGCAAATAACATTAAAAGCGCTGACAAAATTCTAATAACTGGTGGTGGAGCATATAATGATTATTTAATTCAAAATATTAAAGACTTAACAGATTCTGAAATAATTATTCCTAATTCAGAAATAATTGAATATAAAGAAGCATTGATTTTTGGCTTTTTAGGAGTTCTAAAAGATCTAAACATTAATAACTGTTATTCTTCTGTTACTGGTGCAATTAAAGACCATAGTTCAGGAAATATTTTTATTCCTAAAATTTAATTTTTTTTTAATAAATTAGATGTTTACCATAAATCATACTATTTGAATAAAGACTGATAAAGTCATACTTCAATAGTGGAAATAAACTTAAAATAAATGGAAACAATATTATTAGGAATATTTATTGCAGGGTATCTTCTAATTACTCTTGAACATAGTCTTAAAATTGATAAGTTAATACCAGCTCTTGGAATGATGGCTATTTTATGGGCTATAATTGCAATCTTCAATATCCCTGTATTTGAAGTAGATACTGCACTTCGAGAGCTAATTCCAGTAAAAGTTAAAAAGATAATGGCATATCATTTAGCTCATACTTCAGAAATTTTGATCTTTTTATTGGGAGCTATGACAATAGTTGAAATAATAGATTATTATAATGGATTTGAAAAAATCAAGTCATTTGTTCGAACTAAGTCAAGGCAAAAACTTTTATGGATTTTTGCAATTTTAGCATTTATCTTGTCAGCTATAATTGATAATTTAACTGCTACTATAGTATTAATTACTATACTACAGAAAATAATAAAAGATAAAAATTTAAGATTGTGGTTTGCGGGTTTAATAGTAATTGCTGCAAATGCTGGTGGTGCTTGGTCACCAATTGGAGATGTTACTACTACTATGCTTTGGATTGCCGATAAGGTTACAGTTCCTAAGCTATTTGTGTATGTTTTTATTCCTTCAGTTGTGTGTATGGTAGTCCCAGTTTATATTGCTACTTTTTTAAAACCTTTTAAAGGTAATGTTAGTGGGGTTGATAATGATGAAAGTAACATAACTAAAATTGGTACTACAATGCTATGGTTAGGCTTAGGTGGAATAATCTTTGTTCCAGTTTTTAAAGTTTTAACAGGGCTTCCACCATATGTTGGTATGATGTTATCTCTGGCAGTTGTTGCAACTTTTGCTGAAATATTTAGTGGAACTAAGTTTAATATTACTACCCCTAATAATGATGGTGTTATGCACAGTCAGAGTCCAGTTCATAAAGCTTTAACTCAAATAGAATTACCAAGTATTTTATTCTTCTTAGGAATATTAATGGCTGTAGCAGCCCTAGAATCTATTGGATATTTATTTGAATTTGCTCAATATCTAGAAACTGCTATACCAGATATTAGAATTGTAGCAGGGTTATTAGGTCTAGGATCTGCAGTTATTGATAATGTTCCTTTAGTAGCAGCTTCTATTGGAATGTTTTCTCAACCATTGGATGATTCTTTATGGCACTTAATCGCTTATTCAGCAGGTACAGGAGGAAGTGTCTTGGTTATTGGTTCTGCTGCTGGTGTTGTTGCTATGGGAATGGAAAAAATTGAATTTTTTTGGTATTTAAAAAAGATAGGCTGGCTAGCATTTATTGGTTTTGCTGCAGGATTTATAACTTTTGTACTTATGGAAGCATTTATCTTAACTTAAAAGATTGGAGTATAAAAATATTGAGAATTGGATATTAAATAGATTGCCATTTTATCAGAACAGTGGATCTGTTGCTTATAAACCTGGACTTGATAATATAAATAAGTTTATTAATGAACTAAACTTATCCAATAATCAATTAAAATTCATTCATGTAGGAGGAACAAATGGAAAAGGGAGTACGTGCTCTTATATATCATCAATTCTTCAAGAATCTAATTTTAAAGTAGGGACATTTACTTCTCCTCATTATTTTGACTACAGAGAAAGAATAAAAATCAATAATAATAGAATTGAAAAGTCATACATATCTTCCTTTATTATAAAAAATAAGATACTTATAGAGAATCTTGGATTAAGTTTTTTTGAAGTTTCTTTTGGTTTGTGTTTAAGCTATTTTGAAAAAAATAAAGTTGATTATGCTATAATTGAAGTTGGTTTAGGTGGCAGATTAGATGCTACTAATATCATTAATCCTTTGGTTTCAGTAATAACAAATATATCTTATGATCATACAGAAATTTTAGGTGATACTCTTGAGTTAATCGCAACAGAGAAAGCAGGAATTATTAAAGAAAAATCTAAACTTGTTGTTGGTGAAAAAAATGAAATAACAAATGAAATTTTTATCAATGTATGTAAAGAAAAATTAACAGAAATAACCTTTGTTCCTGATATATCTAAAGATATAATATATTCCGATATAGAATATTTAAATAAAAATATACACACAAGTATTCAGGCATGTAAATCACTTAATTTAAATGCCTTAAATGACAAAGTAATTCAAAGAGGAATAGATAATGTAAAGATAAATACATGTTTATTTGGTAGATGGTCTTTAATCGAAGATAATCCCATGATAATATTTGATTCTGCTCATAACGAATCAGGATTTAAAAGTTTGGCAAATCAAATTTCAAAAATGACTTACAATAAAATATATGTTTTATTAAGTTTTGTCAGAGGAAAAAAAATTAAGGATCTAATAAGGCACCTTCCTGATGACTCAAATATTTATTTTACCTCCTTAAAAATAGAAAGATCTATGGATCTAGAAGAGATAAATTTAAATTTTACAGAAAGTATTAAATTTGATGTAAATTCTAAAAGAATATTTAATAAAATAAAAACAGAAGCTTCCAAAGATGATTTAATTCTGATAACAGGAAGTAATTACATAGCAAAAGAAATATTCAATGAAAACTAAACTATTACTTACATTTATTTTTTTCTCTATATGCTTTTCCAGCCTTTATTCTCAGCTTACTTCTGAAAGACCTGATCAAACGGAGTCATCTTTAGTTCTTTCAAAAGGACATGTACAAATTGAAACAGGAATATCAATAGAAGATTACGAATCAAATATTAATACTCTATTTAGAATTGGAATTATTGATGGTATTGAAATGAGATTAAATAGTAATTATTTAATAAATGATGATATTTCTAATTTAAAAAAATCTTCTTTTAGTGATTTTGAAATAGGAGCTAAGTTTAAAATTTTAGATGAGGATAATAACAGAATTAAAATAGGATTTCTAACACACCTTTCGGTGCCTACTGCTCCTGAAATATTTTCATATAATGAATATGGTTTATTAAGTAGACTACTTGTATCGCATGATATAAAAAATGATTCTCAAATTGCTTATAATATTGGATATAATAAGTATAATAATTATGATGGACAATTTATTTACACTCTAGTATATGGCAAGAGTCTAGGATCTTTTGGAGTTTTCTTTGAGATATTTGGAGAAGAGTCTTCAAATAATTCTAATTTAAATTTTGACTCAGGTATCACTTATTTAGTTGATAATGATAAACAATTAGACTTGTCTATTGGAAGGGGTTTGAATAGTGATATGTTTTATATATCAGCGGGTTTTAGTATTGATATATATTAAAGAAAACCTATTAATCTTGGAGTGTTTTTCCTGTAATCTTTGTAACTATCAAGATGACCCCATTTTTTATTTCCATTATAATCAAGAATTCTGATTCCACTTACATATACCAACAATAAATATGTAAATATTGGAGATATAAGTGTAATTAGTTGCCATCCTGCTAGAGATGAAAATGAAATAATTGATATGCCTAACCATAAGGTAATTTCACCTAAATAATTGGGATGTCTTGAATGTTTCCAAAGTCCAGAACTTATAAATTTATCCCTGTTGTTAGGATCTTTTCTAAATTTACTTTTTTGATTATCTGCAATAATCTCTGCAGTAAAACCTATTATAAAAACTATAATCCCTATATAGAAATAAGAGTTAATTTCTATGCCATTTGCAATACCTGCTAATGCACAAGCAGAACAAAGAGAAACCCACATACCTTGGAGAGTCCAAGTCATAAAAAATCGTGATGGGGATTTCTTGATTTCTCTAAATCGTATATCTTCTCCAGCTTTTTTAATTCTGATAAAAAGAAAACTTCCAAGTCTGACTGCCCACATAATTATTAATGAAGATATAATGATATTCCCTAGATTTATTCTACTTGACTCGTAATTGCTATAAAAGCAAAATGATACAACAGATATATAAGTTAAACTTCCAGATAAATCATAAAATTTTTCAGTTTGAAAAATATAAGCAGGTATAAATAATGCCCATTGAATCAAGAATGCGATTAAAACAGCATCCTTTACAATTTTGATTTCAGTAATATATGCAACTGAAAAGGATAAGGTAAATGCAAAAAATGCAAAAAGTAATTCTTTTAAACTAGTCTTCATTTTATTAGATTATAAGCTGTCAATTTCTTCTCTCATTTTTTTGATACTATCATAACCAACCCTACAGCATCCTCCTATGATATCTGGAGATAAACTTAGCCAATTTTTAATCATTTCATCATTAAATTCATTTTTTCCACTCCAGTATTTATCTTTTGGATTATATATTTCTCCTGAGTTTGGATACACAAGTGTCTTTTTTGTTGAATATTTTTTTAATTTTTTAAGAGCTTTTTCAACTAATAAAGGAGAAAAACAATTTACACCCATTGTTGTTATTTTTTTAATATCTGATATTATTTTACACCCTTCTTTAAAAGAAGATCCATCTCTAAATTCAATATCTTCATTACACGTTACTGAGATCCAAATTTCTTTTTTTGAATGAGATAAAGCTTCTGAAAGAATTTTAATTTCTCTTAAGCATGGTATTGTTTCATATAGGATAATATCAAGATCTGTTTCTTCTATCATGTTAATATTATTAAGATGGAATTTAAGTATTTCTTCGTCAGTTGATTCGTATTGACCAATATATTCCGATGCTTTAGGCTCAAATGAAGCATAAGGTCCAAAACTTCCAATGATTTCAATCTTTCGTTCAGATTTTGATTCTAAAATTGCTTCTTTTACAAGATCTACTGATTTTTGAAATATATTTTTAATCTCTAAAGATTGATATCCCATATTTTTAAGTCTATCAAAACTAACTTGATAAGTCGATGTTGAGACATAATCTGCTCCAGAAGAAATATAACCTTTGTGTATATTTTTAATTACTTCAGGATCATTTATTAAGGCACTTCCAGTCCATAATTTATTCTTTAAATCATATCCTTGTTGTTCCATTGGAAATGACATGCTTCCATCGAGAAGTTTAATTTTATTAATCATAAAACTAAATTAAAAAAGTCTGGTAAAAGATCATTAAAAATAGATTATATTTACAGCTTGAAATTTTTAGGGCGCTTAGCTCAGTTGGTTTAGAGCACCTCGTTTACACCGAGGGGGTCGGGGGTTCGAATCCCTCAGCGCCCACTTTTTTAACCTCGACATTTGATTTGAGCTCTTTTGTCGGGGTTTTTTATTTCCAAGCTTTTCTGTTTTCTTTTCCCTTAAAACCAGTTAAATTATCTCCTAATTCTTCTCTTGCTTTTTCCCCTAGCTTTTCCATTTTCGATGCAATCTCTGGAAATTTATCATAAACATTATTTCTTTCCTCAGGATCATCATTTAAATTATAAAGCTCATTTTTGTCTATTAGATTCATTTCGTATTTGACAGGCATACCATCTATACCACCATTTTTACCATTAAGTGATCTGTATGTTCTAGAAAAATGTATTTTCCAATTATTCATTCTTATTGAGTGTAATTCGTTTACTCTGTAGTAAAAATATAACTTTTCATGAGGAGATTTATCAGTTTTACCAGATAGTAATGGCCAAATATTTTTTCCATCTATTTTATTTTCTGAAAGATTTGAATTTGTGATATGAGCAAAAGTTGGTAACCAGTCAATTCCCATAACAGGCTCATTAATTACATTTGATTTTAATTTTTTAGGATACTTAATAATACTTGGCACTCTTACTCCCCCCTCCCAGGTTGTGCCCTTTCCCTCTCTATATATTCCCGAAGATCCAGAATGATTTCCATAAGATAACCAAGGTCCATTGTCTGAGGTAAAGACAACTATAGTGTCTTCAGACAACCCATTTTTTTCTAAACTTTTTAACACTCTACCTACTGAATAATCTATTTCTGTTATAACATCTGCATAGAGTCCATTTCCAGTTATATCTTCAAAATCTTTAGATACAAAAAGTGGAACATGAGGTTGAGGATGTGCAATGTAAAGAAAGAACGGACCATCCTTATTTTCTTCTATAAAACGAATACTTTCAGAAGTTATATCCTTCGTTAAATCAGATTGATCAGTTATCTCTTTTATTGGATTTTCATTTTTATAAAGTAGAAGATCTTCTGGATATCCCTCTGGATATTCAGGATGCCATCTCCACATATCATTTGAATATAATATTCCGTAGAACTGATCAAAACCATGATTAGTAGGAAAAAACTCCTTTCTACTTCCAAGATGCCATTTACCAAAGATTCCTGTAGCGTAACCATTTTCTTTTAGCATCTCTGCAATAGTGTACTCCTTATGATTAATACCTGAATTTGAATTGGGTCCAAAAGCATTATAAATTCCAATTCTATTAGGATAACTACCTGTAAGGATAGCTGCCCTTGAAGCAGAGCAAACTGGTTGAGCTGCATAATAAGATGTTAATTTTACCCCATCTCTTGCTAGTTTGTCAATATTAGTAGTTTCTATGATTTCTGAACCATAGGAAGATAGGTCTCCATATCCAAGATCATCAGTTAAAATGAAAACAATATTTGGACTATTATTATTTCTATTGCAAGAAAAAACAAGCAATAATATTATTAAGTTTATAATTCTTTTTAACATTCTAATTTTAATAACTTTAAATCAAATTTTACTAATTAATTTAATTTATGAAAAAAATCTTACTTATATCTCTAATCACTTCAAGTGTATTTTCTCAAACTTCAAATATTTTTGAGCCTATTGATTTATTTGACCTAGAGTATGTATCTAATACTGAAATTTCTCCAAGTGGAGATAAAGTTTTATATCAAAGAAATTATAATGATATAATGACAGATCAAAGTTTTTCAAACATTTGGTTAATAAATTATGATGGAACAAATAACAGGCCAATTACAACAGGTAACTATAAGGATAACTCTCCAAAATGGTCAAATCAAGGAGACAAATTTATTTTTCAATCAAATAGAGATAGTAAATCACAAATATTTCTTTTTGACTTAAAAAATAATTCAATTCAAAAGTTAACAAACTTTCAATATTCAATTCAATCAATTAAATGGTCACCTGATGACAATTATATCCTATTTTCATCATTTATAGATAGTAAAAGGGAGACTTTAATTAAGATGCCTGAGAAACCTAAGGGTGCAAAATGGAATGATCCTCCTGTTGAGATATCTGATCTAAACTACAGATATGACAATTCAGGATATAGAAAACCTGGTGAGGTTCAATTTTTTACTATTCCAGTTAGCGGAGGAACACCTAGACAAATTAGTAATATTAAACCCGAAAAAAGAGCTGGTCAGGCTGAGTGGCTTGGTAATGATAAAATTATTTTTTCTGCAAACTTGAATGATGATTCTGACTATAATACCAATAATTCTGAAATCTACATTCTAAGTTTAGAATCTGCAAAGCATGAAGCACTTACTTCTCGTGATGGTCCTGATTCAAGTCCAAAAGTTTCAAATGATAATTCTATGATTGCATATTTAGGTTATGATGATAAGTACCTAGGATATCAACAAAATTCGATATATGTAATGAAGTCAGATGGTTCAAGTAAATTTAAAATTCAATTAAATCTTGATAGAAATATTTCAAATATTTATTGGTCTGGAGATGATAAGAGGATATATTTTCAGTTTGATGATAAAGGAATAACCAAAATTGGATCAACTACGTTAGAAGGAAAATTCCGAACTGAAGTAGATCAAATTGGCGGATTATCATTTTCAAGACCTTACAGCGGTGGTTTTTTTAGTTTATCTAAAAACAACAGATACTCATTTACATTCGGAACATCATATAATCCTGCTGACCTTGCTGTTGGTTATAAAGGATCAAAAAAAAGATTAACAAATTTAAACAAGGACCTATTTGATTATAAAAAATTGGGTAATGTTGAAGAAATATGGTACGAGTCATCTTTTGATGGTAAGATGATTCATGGATGGATTGTTAAACCTCCAAACTTTGATAGTTCTAAAAAATATCCTTTAATTTTAGAAATTCACGGAGGGCCTCATACAAACTATGGATTTCATTTTTCATCGGAGGTTCAGCTTTTTGCATCTAAAGGTTATGTTGTTTTATATACAAATCCAAGGGGGAGTACTAGTTATGGAAAAGACTTTGCAAATTTAATTCATCATAATTATCCTAGTCAAGATTATGATGATTTAATATCAGGAGTCGATTTTGTTATTGATAAAGGATATATAGATGAAACTAATCTTTTTGTAACCGGAGGGAGTGGAGGTGGAGTGTTAACAGCTTGGATAGTTGGAAAAACAGATAGATTTACTGCTGCAGTAGTAGCAAAACCAGTTATTAATTGGTATAGTTTTGTTTTATATGCTGACAATATCGGATATTTTTATAAATACTGGTTTAAAGACTTGCCTTGGAATGATCCTGAGAGTTATTTAAAAAGATCCCCTATTAGCTATGTTGGAAATGTTAAGACTCCTACTATGGTTCTTACTGGTGAAAAAGATTTTAGAACTCCAATGGCAGAAAGTGAGCAATTTTATGCTGGTTTAAAACTTAATAAGGTTGAGACAATGCTTGTAAGAATCCCCAACGCTAATCATGGAATAGCATCAAAACCAAGTAATTTAATTGCAAAGGTAAATGCTATAGTATCTTGGTTTGAAAAATATAAAAAATGAAAGTTCTTTTAACAGGATCCTCAAAGGGGATTGGATTTAAAATTGCTCAAGATCTCATAATCGAGGGACATGATATAGCACTTCATTATAATAAAAATAAATCTTCAATAGAACCTTTATTGAAAGAAAAAAAGTCAAAATCATTCTCTGTTCAAGCAGATCTTTCCTCAAAGGGTCAGATTAAAAAACTTGTAGAGGATACAATAAAAAAATTTTCATTTCCGGATTGTATAATAAATAATGCTGGGATTGCAGAATCTGCTGAAATATCATTAGATATTGATCAATGGGATGAACTGTATAATAGAACTTTAGATGTTAATTTAAAAGCACCTGTTTTAATTTTCAAAGAATTTTTAAAGTACAAAAGGGAAAATAATATAAAATCTAGATTAAGATTTATTAATATCTCTTCCAGAGCTGCATTCAGAGGAGAGCAACAAGATTACATTTCTTACGCTTGTTCAAAAGGTGGTCTAATCTCTCTTACAAAAACCATCTCAAGATCATTTGGAGAAACAGATAATATTGTTGCAATTAGTATAGCTCCTGGATTTGTAAAAACTGAGATGGCTCAGAGCTTTATTGATAAACATGGCGAAGATGTTATTAAAAAAGGAATCACATTAGATAGGCTAACTGAGCCAAAAGATATATCCCCTATAGTTTCTCTAATAGTAGCTGGTAAACTTGATCATTCTACTGGATCTACAATTGATGTAAATGGTGGAAGTTTCTTAAGATAAATAGTAATTAATTTTAATTTAATATTTCATTCACTATATTTAGTCTTAATCATAAATCAAACAAAATGAAAAAATTATTTTTAGTTTCTTTAGCCTTAGTTGCTTCATTAAATTTAGCTCAGGCTCAAGATCAAATTTATTGGACGGAAGTTTCAATGGAAGTTACTCCAGGTAAAGCACCTCTTGTTTACAAACTCGTTGACGATTTCTATTCTAGTTTTGAGTTTCCTGAAGGCTCATCACTTACTTTAAATGCTATTCAAAATAAGTCTGAATGGACTAATGCAACTCATTTTTTAAATTTCGCAGGATCTGCAGATGCACTTGCTCAATTAAGAGATTTGAGATCAGGTGATGAATATGACACGTATGTTAACAATCTTCAAGGATTAGCTAAAATAGTAGCTATGAAACAAGGTCAATCTCTTGTTCGTATCCCAGGAGAAAATGGAACATACTCTGAGCAAATGTGGTCTTTCTTTGTTGAAAATCCAGGAGTATTTGCTGAAGCATTCGTAGAATTAAATAAAGGCTTTTCTAATGGAAACTATATTTCTTTAGGTATGTATACTGGAGGAGAGAGAAATGAAACTCATTATATATACACAACACATTCTGATGCAAAAAATCAATTTACATTTTTCCCAGATAATGAAAAAGAACAAAAAGCATTTTCAAAGTTCCAATCATCTGTTTCTCCCATTTCACAATTTAAAGGTTCAATAATATCAACTGTATTAGGAACCTGGAACTAGTTGAGAAATTTTAGTATATAAATAAAACCCTCTACTGGAGGGTTTTTTTATTAAATTGCATTAAAGAAAATCATGGATAAATATATTCTAGCTATTGATGCAGGTACTACTAGTTCAAGAGCAATACTGTTTGATAAAAATGCAGAACCTATTGAAATTGCTCAATATGAGTTTAATCAAATTTTTCCTAAAGAAGGCTGGGTAGAGCATGATGCATTGGAAATATGGAATACTCAGTTAAAAGCAGTTAAAGATGTAATAAATAATTCTAAAATTGAACCAAATCAAATTGATTCAATCGGTATTACAAATCAAAGAGAGACTACGGTAATCTGGAATAAAAAAACAGGTATACCTGTATACAATGCAATTGTCTGGCAAGATAGAAGAACAGCTAGTTTTTGTGATGATCTTATAAAGAATAATAAAACAGAATTAATTCAAAATAAAACGGGACTTGTAATTGATGCATATTTTTCTGGAACTAAAATAAAATGGATTCTAGATAGTGATCCTAAAATTAGAAGTCAAGCAAACGCCGGAGAACTTCTTTTTGGAACAATAGATACTTGGCTAATTTGGAATTTAACTAATGGGCAATCTCATATAACAGATCCATCCAATGCAAGCCGAACACTTTTATATAATATAAAAAAAGATAGTTGGGATGATGAACTCCTCTCACTTTTTGATATTCCAAAAAATATTTTACCAGATGTTGTTGATTCATCCTCAATTTCAGCACATGTTGATGCTAAAATCTTTGGTGTAAAGATTCCAATATCTGGAATAGCTGGTGATCAACAAGCAGCTTTATTTGGGCAGTTATGTATTGATGAAGGAGATATTAAAAACACATATGGAACAGGTTGTTTTTGCATGATGAATACTGGAAAAACATTTGTTAAGTCAAATAATAAAATGCTTTCTACGATAGCTTGGCGAATAAACGGTGAAGTTACATATGCACTAGAAGGGAGTGTTTTTGTTGCAGGAGCTCTTATTCAATGGTTAAGAGATAAACTAGGTATTATTAAGGATGCGCCTGAAGTTGAAGCCCTTGCAAATACAGTTAACGATAACGGAGGTATAACATTTATTCCTGCATTATCTGGTCTTGCAGCTCCTTACTGGGATCCTTATGCTCAGGGAACAATTTTTGGAATTTCAAGAGGAACTGAAAATGGACATATTGCTAGAGCAGCGCTTGAATCAATAGCTCTTAGGACAAGAGATATAATTATTGAAATGGAGAAAGATGCAGGTATAAATTTTTCTAGTCTAAAAGTTGATGGAGGTGCCAGCAATAATAATCTTTTAATGCAAATTCAATCAGATCTATTAAATACTGTGGTTGTTAGACCAAAAACAACCGAAACTACAGCTCTTGGAGTTGCTTTCCTAGCAGGGTTAGCAACTGGTTTTTGGAAAGACATTCCTAGCTTAAAAAACCTTTGGGTTGAAGATAAATCTTTTAAACCTAATCTTAAAAATGACTCTGAACAATTAGTTGAACTTTGGAATAAAAGGATTAAAAAGATTCTTAGAATAAATGAATAGAACAGACTCAATTATTAAATTGAATAAAGTAAATCAATGGGATGTTGTAATTATTGGTGGTGGTGCTTCTGGTCTTGGTATTGCAGTTGATGCTTCAAGAAGAGGTTACAAAACATTACTTCTAGAAAAATATGATTTTGGTAAAGGTACATCCTCCAGAAGTACTAAATTGATTCATGGTGGAGTTAGATATCTACAAAATGGTGACATAACATTAGTAATAGAGTCACTTAAAGAAAGAGGAATTTTAAAAAGAAATGCTCCTCATTTAGTCAAAGATCTGAGCTTTGTTATTCCAACATATGATTGGTGGGCTAGTCCATTTTATGGAATTGGAATGAAAATTTATGATATGATGGCAGGTAAGCTTGGTTTGGGTAAATCAATTATTATATCAAAAGACGAAACTAAAAAATTAATCCCTAATGTTAACAAAGAGGGATTAAGGGGTGGTGTTATATATCATGATGGACAATTTGATGATTCAAGAATGGCAATTACACTTGCATTGTCAGCAAATTCAAAAAAAACAGCCTTAATAAATTATTGTAATGTAGATGGATTAATAAAAAAAGACAATGAAATAACTGGTCTTAACTTTACTGATTCAATTAACTCAAAAAAGTATCAAATTAACAGTAAAGTAGTAATAAATGCTACTGGAGTTTTTGCAGAGGAAATAATAAGAATGGATCAGCCTAAAATCGAAAAAATGATTCAACCAAGTCAAGGTGTTCATATTGTCCTTGATCGAAAGTTTTTAAACAGTAAACATGCAATTTTAATTCCTCAAACTTCTGATGGTAGAGTATTATTTGCTGTTCCGTGGAAAGATTATGTGGTTGTCGGAACAACAGATACACATGTTAAAAATGCAAGTGAAGAACCAGCTCCTCTTAAGGAAGAAATTGATTTTATCTTAAAAAATGCAAGTAAGTATATGACAATTAAACCAAAGAGAGAAGACATTACAAGTGTTTTTGCTGGCCTAAGACCCTTAGCAGCAACATCTAATAAACAATCTACTAAAGAAGTTTCAAGAAGTCATAAGATAGATATTTCTCCCTCTGGTTTAATAAGTGTTTTAGGTGGCAAATGGACAACTTATAGAAAAATTGCTGAGGATGCATTAAATACTGCTATCTCTATAAAGAAACTTAAGAAGAAAAAGTGTAAAACTGAACGAAAAAAACTTTATGGTTTCAAAAAAAATGTTGATTGGTCTGACCCAATGCATGTATATGGTTCAATGAAGAAAAAAGTAAAATCTCTTGGAAATGAGAGTGATAATAAATCTTTGTCAAATAAATTCTATATTTCAAATAATATTATAGAATGGTCTATAATCCATGAAATGGCTCTTACTGTTGAAGATATTTTGGCTCGTAGAACAAGATGTGTTTTTTTAGACTCTAAAGAATCAAAGAGAATTGCACCAATTGTTGTTAAAAAAATGGCTGATGTTTTAGGAAAAGATGATAAATGGATAGATGCTGAATTAAAAAAATTTAATAAATTAATCAAAAACTATATAGTATGATAAGTCCATATATTGCTGAATTTGTAGGCACAACAATTCTTTTACTTCTAGGTTCAGGAATTGTTGCTAATGTTAGCCTAAGTAAAACAAAAGGATCAAAAGAAACACCTTTAATAACTATAACAACTGCTTGGGGTTTTGCAGTATTTGTTGCTGCTTATGTTACTGGTGAGTTTAGTGGTGCACACTTAAATCCTGCAGTTACAATTGGGTTAGTTGTTGCAGGAAAATTCTCAATTGATCTGATGCTTGGATATATAATTGCACAAGTTCTTGGAGCTATGCTAGGTAGCTGGTTAACCTATGTTTTTTATATAGACCATTACAGGTCAACGACTGATGAAAATGCTGTGATGGGTTCATTTTGTACCTCACCTGCAATCAGAAATTTTAAGAACAATTTTTTTAGTGAGTTTCTTGCAACATTTATATTAATTTTTGGTATCCTTTATATTGTTAAACCTAATATTTTAATTGAAGGAATGGATGTAAACTTTGGAATAGGTTCATTAGATGCACTTCCAGTTGGAATTTTAGTTTGGGTAATAGGACTTAGTTTAGGAGGAACAACAGGCTATGCAATAAATCCAGCTAGGGATCTTGGACCAAGAATTGTTTATCAATTAATCCCTAGAAAAAATAAACTTTCAGATTGGGCATATAGTTGGATTCCAATTTTTGGCCCATCACTTGGAGCAGTTGCTGCAGGGCTCTTATTTTTATATTTTAACTAAATGGAAAAAACTAAAAAAATCGCTCTAATTACAGGAGCTACTTCAGGTATTGGAGAATCAACATCTTATGAGTTAGCTAATCAATTTTCACTAATACTATGTGGAAGAAATACCGATAAACTAAAAGAATTAGAAGCTTCGCTTTCTGCAAAGACTAAAGTTAAAACTTTACAATTCGATGTAAGAAACCAAGAAGATGTTTATGAAAAAATTTCTAGTTTAAATAATTATTGGAAGAATATAGATGTATTGATTAACAATGCAGGTAACGCTCATGGTCTAGATTTTATTCATGAAGGTAAAATTGAAGATTGGGATATGATGATAGATACTAATGTTAAGGGATTACTGTATGTAAGCAAACCTGTATTAGATATTATGACAAAAAACAACAATGGACATATTATTAATATTGGATCGATTGCAGGTAAAGAATTATATCCTAAGGGTAATATTTACTGTGCCTCCAAATTTGCTGTTGATGCTATCTCCCAAGGTATGAGAATTGATTTAAATAAGTTTAATATTAAGGTTTCACAAATTAATCCAGGGCTTGTAGAGACTAATTTTTCAATGGTTAGGTTTAAAGATGATGAAGATAAATCTAAGTCAGTTTATCATGGAGTTGATCCATTAGTCGGAGACGATGTTGCTAAAGTAATATCCTATGTAATAAATTGTCCAGAGAATGTAAATATTAGTGATATTACAGTTCTTGCAAAATCACAAGCTTCTTCTACGGTAGTTAATAGAGGTTAATCATTAGTCAATGACTTATATGTTTCTATAACCTTCTTAGGTATAGGGTGGTATCCATTATTATATTTCAAAGTTTTAGTTTTATTATCATCCTTGTTTAGGTTAATGAAGTAATCAGAAACCTTATTAATTTCAATACAATCATCAACATCATATAGATCATCTGTATGAACTTGATCTAATCCTTTCATTAAAGTTTCTTTTGCTCTCTTTTTTATTGATATTTTTTTTTCGCCAACCAGAAACTCACTTTCATGTAGCTCTTCAAATTTATTTTTATCGTAACCTCCTAGATTTATAAAAAATAATTTATTTTTTGAGATATTTTTTTTTGATGAAAGAGAAATTCTATAACCATCTACATGATTTATCTCAACCCAAGAATCTATATGAAGTCTATCGGCATTTCCAAACCACTTATCAAGTAAATCCATATAAGTATCTTCAATTTTATTACCACAAGTAAAAACAACATCATGAAGTTCAGTATTACATCCATCTGCTCTTCCACCAAGATAGACTGCATAAAGTTTTATATTTTCTTTCATACCTATTTTATTAAAGAATTTTAAAATATAGTATTTTTAATACTAGATGTTTAATTACCTTGTTTGAAATATATGAAAAAATTATTATCATCATTTTTATTATTTATTTTTCTTTTTTCAAGTTGTAATAAAACTTCAGATATAATTGTTATTGGTCATAGAGGTGCAATGGGTCATGCACTTGAAAATACTATTGAATCAGTTGAAAAGGCTATTAATTTAAAAGTTGATGGAATTGAGATTGATGTATTTAAATCTAAA
The DNA here is from genome assembly GCA_902509805.1 of uncultured Bacteroidota bacterium. The sequence goes on along the minus strand of CABWZL010000001.1, from coordinate 45,297 downwards.
TCAGGTGAGCTAATAGTTTATCATGATCCATCTTTAGGTAGACTATCTAATTCAACGGCATTCATTGAGCAAATTTCTTTAGATTCTATTAAAAAAGTAGAATTAATTGGAGGTTTAACTATTCCTACTCTAAATGAGGTATTAGATATAATTCCAGAAAAAATTTTTTTAAATATTGAGCTAAAAGGTGAGAATACTGCCTACGAAACCAATAAAATCATCATCAAATATTTAACTGAATCTAACCTTACTCCTTCAAAATTTATTATATCAAGCTTTAGATGGGATGAGTTAAAAAAGTTTAGAAATATTAATAAAGATATTCCAATTGCAATCCTTGTAGACTCATTATATAAAATTGATAACGCAATTAAATTAGCTAAGGAAATTAATGCTGTTGCTCTAAATCCTAATAATAAGTTTATCACAAATCAAATAGTTAAAAAAATACAGTCTAATAATATTAAAGTTTATCCCTACACAATTAATACTCCTATGAATATAAAAAGAATGAAATTAATGGGAGTTGACGCAATTATAACTGATTTTCCAGAAAGAATTAATAAATAAAAAAGTGTGTATTTATATTCTGCTTTCAGCGATTACAAAATGTTCAAGCTTGAAAACATGGTTTTCAGGGATAGTTCTGCCAACAGGTGTGAAATATTTAGAATTAAGATCAGCTAAAGTTTTATTTTCAATAACAGTAAAATTATTTTGAGATAGTAAATCATCAATTTCTTTAGCAGAGTAAAATGATATCCATGGTTCACCTACCTTAGCTGATCCATTTGTTATAAGATTGACTGTTTTTTTAGGGTTTGAATAACCCATACCAAAACAGGCTTTTGGATCATCTTTTATAAGTTTATTTACATATGATAAAAAAATTTTTGAATTAGAATTTTGGTTTAATACATCCAGTTCTTTTAAAGTTGAGTTAAACGCCTCTTTTGTAATATACTGAGATACACCTTCAAGCGTATAAATAGTTGATTTACTTTGATCAAATCCTGCATTTAAAAGTTGTTCTTTAAGAGATTGGTTATTAAAATCAATACTGATATAGGTCACATTTTCTTTATTAGTTATCTTATTTGGAAGCCTTGAACGTTTTCTTTCCTGAACTTCAGGCTGATCAACTTCAAATATTTTTAGTTTGGATGGAAGCTTTAGACGATGAGCTCTTGAATCATAACCTGCTCCTAGTATTACATATTGCACTATATCAACAGAGGTACTTTTCTCAATTAGATCATCTATAAATCTTGTTCGAGAGATTAGGTGTTCATGCATTCCAGGTACAATTTTATCTCCTAACCAGACACTAAATTTATGTCCTATAAGTTTTAGTATACTTGCTCCAAGAACAAAATGTTTGGCATAAGGGTCATAAATAACACGTTTATCAGGTTTAGCTAGTGATTCAATCAATCTCTGTTTTGCAACTCCTTGAGCAGTTCCATCTTTTCTAAATATTGAGTTGCTCATTGTTTATATTAATTACTTTTTTAATTGCTTTTATACAAATGATTTCTTTAAATTAATTAAAAAAAGTGAAAATTACATTCTTAGGTCATGCCACATTAGAAATCAAAATTAATGAGTTTAGTTTAGTTGTTGATCCATTTATTTCTGGAAACCCCTTTGCGTCTGAGGTTGATATTGAGAATTTGAAACCCGATTTTATTCTTATTACTCATGCTCATCAAGATCATATACTAGATGTTGAAAAACTAGCTAAAGAAAATGACTCTATCATTATTTCGAATTTCGAAATTGTCAATCATTTTCAAAATAAAGGATTAAAGGGTCATCCTATGAATCACGGAGGTAAATGGAATTTTGATTTTGGAGAATTAAAGTATGTTAATGCTATTCATACTTCAACATTTCCCGATGGAGCAAATGGAGGACAACCTGGAGGTTTTATAATTTCAGCAAATAATAAATCGATTTATATTGCAGGAGATACTGCTTTAACATTTGACATGAAACTTATACCTCTTAAATATAATCTAGATGTTGCAGTTCTTCCGATTGGAGATAATTTTACAATGGGTTATGAAGATGCAATTTTAGCTTCTGACTTTATTAAATGTGATAAAATTCTTGGATACCATTTTGATACATTTGGTTTAATTGAAATTGATCAATCTAAAGCCGTAGAAGAGTTCAAAAAAGTAAACAAAGAATTAATAATTATTAAACCTAATGAATTTATAACTATTTAATTATGAAAAAAATATATCTGATATTGTGTTTACTTGGTATTGCACTCCCTTATTATAACTTATTTAATTTTTTAAAAATCAATAACTGGTCAATGGATGGATTCTTTAGCCTTTTATATGAAAATTATGCTGTTTCAATGTTATCAATGGATTTAACTGTAGCAGCCTCTTCTTTTTTAATTTTTTTAATCTATAGTTATCGAAAATCTCCAATAAAAATTATTAGATATTTAATTCCTATGTTTCTTGTTGGATTCTCACTTGCACTGCCTCTTTATCTTTATGATAATCATAAATCTAATTAGATAGTTCTTTTGAATTTATCATAATACAAACTCCAGCGTTTATTAACATAAGTGAAAGGGTTCCAATTAAGAAAAAATCTAATTCTTGATATTTTCTTATTAAGGCTTCTCCAAACATACATAACCCTGAGCTAAAAATTAAAATTCCTAAAGTTCCTATAATAGTATACTTATTAATCATCTTTTATTACATTTAAATCTAAATTAATTAAATTCAAATTTATGGCACCTGAAGTCTGGTTTTTAATAATTGTAGCGTTAGTAATTTTTAATTATTTGTTCTCAAATATTTTAGATTATTTAAATCATAAAAACTGGAAAGATGAAATACCTTCAGAGTTAAAAGATTTCTATAATAAAAAGAAATATAAACAAGCAAAACTATACGCGATAAGTAAAAATAAAATAGGATTACTATCTAGTACAACAAGTTTTTTGTTAGTTGTTTCACTTTTAGTATTTAACGGATATGGATATATTGACCAACTAGTCAATTCTTCTAACCTTAACTTATTTTTACCCTTTGAAATTAGTACTAGTTTTACAAAATCAGGATTTTTTTTTCTAATACTATTTACTTTAAACTTAATTATATCAACACCTTTTTCATATTATAATACATTTGTGATTGAAGAAAATTTTGGTTTTAATAAGACATCAAAGTATACATTCTTTTTTGATATAATTAAATCTTCTTTGCTTTCGATTTTAATTGGAGGGGTTCTTCTATTTTTAGCCTTGTATCTATATGACACTTTAAATGACGGGTTCTGGCTATATCTATGGATTGGACTTTCATTATTAATGGTTTTTATTAATATGTTTTATGCAGATTTAATTGTACCAATATTTAATAAACTTACCCCACTTGAAAACGGCGAGTTAAGAAAAAAAATTGAAAGTTATTCTAAAGAGGTTGGATATCTTTTAAAGAACATCTACGTGATCGATGGCTCAAAAAGATCAACTAAGGCTAATGCTTTCTTTAGTGGATTGGGACCAAGAAAAACTATTGCTTTATATGACACTTTGATAGAAAAACATACTGAAAATGAACTAGTTGCAGTTTTGGCACATGAAGTTGGTCATTTCAAGAAAAAACATGTTTTTTCAGGTCTATTAATGTCAGTTATCCAAATTGGTGTAATGACTTTTTTCTTTGAATTATGTTTAAAACTACCTGAAATCTCTCTTGCATTAGGAGGGTCAGATGTTAGTTTTCATTTAGGTTTAATAGGATTCAGTATAATTTTTTCACCTATTTCAATGATGTCTGGTATTTTGATGAATTATATAAGTAGAAAAAACGAGTTTGAGGCAGATTCCTATGCAAAAGAAACATATAATGGAGATGACTTATCATTAGCTTTAAAAAAATTGTCTGTCGATAGTCTTTCAAATATATATCCTCACCCTTTGTATGTATTTTTTCACTACTCTCATCCACCATTAATTAAAAGATTAAGAGCTCTTAATAAATAATATGAAAAGAAGAAACTTTATTTTTGATATATTTAGTGTTGGTTTAATGTCTTCAATAACAACAAGACTTAAAGCAAATAATTTAAATTTTTCTCCTATGGTACGATCCATATCCACCTGGAAAACAACAGAAGCAAATTTTATAGCTGGTTCAATGTTAGACAAAGGTATTGATGCTTTAGAGGCTGCAGTTACAGGAGTAGCAATAGAAGAAGAAAACCCAAAAAACACTACAGTGGGTTTTGGTGGAGCGCCTGATAGAACAGGAAAAGTTACTTTAGATGCCTGCGTAATGAACCACTTAGGAGACTGTGGTTCAGTAGTAGCTGTTGAAAATATTGTGAATGTTGCAAAACTTGCTAAAGATGTAATGGAGAAAACACCACATGTTATGCTTGCTGGAAAAGGAGCTGAAGAATTTGCTATTTCTGAAGGTTACAAAAAAATAAACCTATTGACTGAATCATCAAAAAAAGAGTGGGAGAAGTGGCTTGAAAATGAAGAGTATAAACCTTTAATCAATATTGAAAATCATGATACCATTGGAATGCTTTGTCTTGATAAGAATAATAATATTTCAGGGGCATGTACTACAAGTGGGCTTGCGTATAAAATGAAAGGTAGAGTAGGTGATTCTCCAATAATTGGATCAGGATTATTTATAGATAATAAAATTGGTGGTGCTGTAGCAACTGGATTAGGAGAAGAAGTTGTAAAAACAGTTGGATCATTTTTAGTTGTTGAATTAATGAGACAAGGTAATTCTCCACAGGATGCTTGTGAAATTGCTGTTAAAAGAATTGTTTCTTCTAATTCCCAAAAAAATAAATTTCAGGTAGCATATATAGCCATGAATAAAAATGGTGAGGTAGGCTCCTATAGTATAGAGCCAGGTTTTTCATACATGGATTATGTAAATGGAAAAAATAAAGAGATTATTACAGAGTCTGCTTTTTGATTAAGAGAAAATAGATTTCATTTTATCCATTTCTTCCTCAGCTAATTGCGGATCAACTAAAATTCTTCCGCTATACTCATCGGTAATTATTTTTTGTCTTGATGCTATTTCCATTTGCACTTGTGGAGGAATGGTAAAATATGAACCACCAGAAGCATTTCTTTCAATAGGAACAATTGCAAGACCATTTCTAACATTAGATCTAATCCTTTTGTAGGCAGCTATCAATGTATCCTCTATCTTTTTTTCAAACTCTTTAGACTTAGTTAAAAGAGTTTTCTCTTCTTTTTCAGTTTCCTTAAGAATCTCTCCTAATTCAGAATTTTTAGCTTTAAGATGTGATTTTCTATCTTTAATTTTATCTTTTAATTCGTCTAGAACAACAGTTTTGTTTTCAATTATCTCTTTGTACTGAGCTATTTTTTTTTCAGAAAGCTTAATTTCTAATTCTTGAAATTCTTGTTCTTTAACAATTGCATTATATTCTCTATTGTTTCGAACCTTTTTTAAATCACCTTCATATTTTTTATGGCTTTCCTTAGATGTAGAAATTGAATTTTCTTCAAATTTGATACCATCTTCACTTTCTTTAATTTCGTTTTCAAAGCTCTCTAATCTATTATTTAAACCCTCTATTTCGTTTTCAAGATCTTCAACTTCAAGAGGAAGCTCACCTCTAATACTTCTGATTTGATCGATTCTTGAGTCAATTAACTGAAGATCAAATAGAGCTCGTAGTTTTTCTTCAACTGATATTTCAACTTTTTTTGCCATTTTAGTAATAGTTTACAGGGTTAATATTTTCCTTGGATAAAAGGATGGTAAAATTAGGTAAATTTTTTATAAGAAATTCCTTAATTATTAATTTTATATGGTTTTCACTCTCATAATGACCTATATCTATCAATAGAGCCTTATCATCAGCCTCAAAAAAATTATGATACTTTAAATCGGAAGTAATAAATGCATCTACATTGGAATCTAAAGAATTCTTAATAGCAAAACTTCCTGATCCGACAACAATCGAAACTTTAGATACTTTTTTATTAAGTTTAACAGAGTGTCTTAGATATTTTAAATTTAATTTTTCTTTAAGTAAATTGAAAAAATCACTTTCTTCTAGAGGTTTCTCAAGCTCTCCCTTAACGCCCATTCCTAGTTTAAGATTACTATCAGGATTTTTTTTTGGAATTAGTATAGATGTATTTTTTAAACCTATTTTTTTAGATAAAAAATAACTAATACCATCTGCATGGTTATCTAAAGACGTATGAATAGCGTAAACTGAAATATTGTTTTTTACTGCCTTAATTACAGATTTTTGAACATACCCAGAGTCTGAAGTAACTTTTTTTAAATCATTAAAAATTATTGGATGGTAGCTTATAATTAAATTACAATTGTTATCGATAGCTTCATCAATAACTTTTGAAGTTGTATCAAGAGTCACCAAAATATTTTTTACAATTGAATCAGGGCAACCTATAAGTAACCCAACATTATCAAAATCTTCTGCAATTGATATTGGCATCCACTTGTTTATAATTTCTGTAATTTCACTAACTTTCATATAAGTATAGATTCATAGCAAATATAATATTATCTTTCCTCTAGTGAAAACATTGAATTTTTTATTATACCCTTTATCACTATTATATTGGCTTTACACATCTTTTAGAAACTTTCTTTTCGATCTTGGTGTAATTGATTCAATTGTATATAAAACACCAACAATAGGAATTGGAAATCTTTCAACAGGTGGGACTGGGAAGTCAATTGTAGTAGACCATATTATTGAAAAACATAAATATAAAAATAAGATTACCACTTTGAGTAGGGGTTATAATCGAAACACTAAAGGTTTTATTCAAGCATCTAAAAACTCATCTGCTTATGATATAGGTGATGAACCTTTTCAATTTTATTCTAAGCATCCTGAAATTAATGTAGTTGTTTGTGAAGATAGAAGGAAAGGAATGAATATTATATTAAAAAATTTACCCAATACTGATCTTTGTATATGGGATGATGTCTTTCAACATAGATTTGTAAAACCTGGTTTAATGATTCTAACTACAACTTTTCATTATCCTTTTTATAAAGACGAGATTCTTCCAATTGGAAATTTAAGAGAAGATAAAAGCTCCGCAAAAAGAGCAGACTTAATTGTTGTTACTAAATGCCCTGATAATCTATCCCAAAAGGATAAACGTTTATTTATAAAATCATTAAATCCTCTAGAAAAGCAAAAAGTATTCTTTAGCTCTTTGACTTATTTGCAAAAAATTAAATCAGAATCTGAAGAAATTGATATAGATATTCTAAAAGATGACAATTTTATATTAGTAACAGGAATAGCTGACTCTTCATATCTTGTAAACTTTTTAAAACTTAAAGGATTAGATTTCAAACATCTTAAATATTCAGATCACTATAATTTTAACAAGCCTTCAATAGATAAAATATCGGAATTATCAATAAATAAAAAAATTCTAACTACTGAAAAAGATTTTGGTAGACTTATTCCAAAAGTTAAAAATCGAGATATATTTTATATTGAAGTAGGACTAAGGTTTCCTGATGAAATAAATGATTTGGATTTTGATAATTATATAGAGGAATATATAAATAAAGATTAATGAATATGTTTATGCGCTTTGTAAGAAGACCTGACTAAAGGTCCACTTTCTACATGTTTAAAGCCCATTTCTTTTCCAATGACTTCATATTCTTTAAAATCTTCAGGCGTTATAAAATCCTTGACAGTTAAGTGTTTTTTTGTTGGTTGAAGATATTGGCCTAAAGTTATAATATCAACTCCAACATTACGAAGATCTCTCATTGTTTCTATTACCTCTTCTTTTGTTTCACCAAGACCAAGCATCAAACCAGATTTAGTTCTATTAATACCATTTTCCTTCAAATATTTTAACACCTCTAAACTTCTGTCATATTTAGCTTGAATTCTAACTTCTCGTGTAAGCCTTCTGACAGTTTCAAGATTATGAGAAACTACTTCAGGACCAACTTCTATAATTCTATCTATATTTTCTGTTTCACCTTTAAAATCTGGAATTAAAGTTTCAATTGTAGTTTTAGGATTTAAATCTCTGACAGCATTAACTGTCTCTGCCCAAATAATAGATCCTCCATCCTTAAGATCATCTCTGTCAACTGAAGTTATAACAGCATGTTTAACTCCCATAATATTTATTGACCTAGCTACTTTAAATGGTTCCAAGGTATCAGCTGGTAAAGGGCTGCCAGTTTGAACATTACAAAAACCACATGATCTTGTACAAATATTTCCAAGTATCATAAATGTTGCAGTTCCTTCGGTCCAACATTCCCCCATATTGGGACAATTTCCGGAAACACATATTGTGTGAAGATTATTTTTCTCTACAGTAGATCTAAGTTGAGTGTATTTTTTTCCAATAGGAAGTTTAACTCTTATCCAATCAGGTTTCTTAGTTCTAATTTTAGAATTAGATTCTTTTTTGGGCAGATTTAGTTTAACCCAACCCTGATTAACTGTTTTAATTTCAGCCATATTTAGCAAAGATACAAACTAAATAAACCTAGTCAAAATATACCCAAGAGCAAAAAGACTTAGAAATAAAATACCAATTATACTAAGAATTCTAAGTGGTTTAGAGGGTTTATGTGATTCAGGCATATTTTTACTAATTATCAATTTATAATTTAAAATTGCATAAAAAGGTGCGGTTATAAAAGATAATATAGTAGCTACTTCAACTAGTGCTCCCATTTCGGAGAGTAAAAAATAAAATATTAACATTGTGCCTACTGCTAATGCAGATATCCACTGAAAATAATAACTCTTATTATTATTCTTTGTTAATAATTGTGTAGCTCTAGACATTGTTCTTGGAGATGCATCTAGGCATGTAATTGTTGTACTAAACATAGTAGTAAATGCACAGATTGAAATTATCAAATAAAAACTATCACCTAAATTAGATGTATATAATTCAATAAGTTGATTAGCAAAAACACTTCCACTGTTTGAAAAGCTTATTCCAGATTTGAACATTACCAGAGCACCTAAACTAACAAAACAAATTCCCAAAATAACAGTTGCAAAATACCCTACATTGAAGTCAAATAAACTTTCTTTTGGAGTTATTTTTTGATTCTTTTTTTTCTCAAGAGTCCATATAGAATGCCAAATAGATATATCTAATGGAGCAGGCATCCACCCCATAAACGCAACTAAAAATACTAAGCCACTACCTGTTGGAAATATTTGTTTAAAGTTGTAAGCTTCTTCAGTATTTATTGAAGCAACTCCAGTTGAAAATAAGGTACTAATAGCTAAAATTAATATTATGATTTTTATCATTTTATCTAAAATCTGATATTTACCCAATAATAAAATTACATAACAAATAAGGGTAATTATTAGACTCCAAATAACCATATTATCTGTCAATCCAAAAAGAGTAGAAGCTAGTCCAGCAGTGACAATAGTAACAGCTGTTTGAATTGTAAACATTGTCGCTAAGTTTAATATGAAATAAGTAATCAAAAATACTTTGCCAATCTTGTAATATCCATCTAGTAGACTTTCTCCCGTAGCCATAGCATATCTAGGTCCATATTGAAAAAAAGGATATTTAAAAATATTAACTAGTATTAAAGCCCAAATTAATCCCCACCCAAAATCAGCTCCTGCTCGTGTTGATTGAACAAGGTGAGAAACTCCAATTGCAGCTCCAGCAAAAAGTAAACCTGGTCCAAGTTTAGAAATTATTTTGATCATTTTATATCATTAGCACATTCTGAACTGGTTGGAATTTTTCCACAAATACCACATGGCTCATCAGACTTATTTAAGAAGGGACTTTGACTAGCACAAGTACCCGAAAATTCACCATTCTTTTTAAAAATCAGTTTAATTGCAATACCTGAAAATGCAATACCAATCAAAAAGACTGAGATTAGAAATATCTCCATTGGACAAAGCTATAAAAAAATCGTAATTTTAGTTGTGCTTAACTTAATTAAGAATTTCAACATTAAGTTTTATTCAAAGTGGTTACTATTTGTAATTACTTTAGTTTCCTGTGACTCTAATTCTCTTAAAGTCCCAGATTCTGAAATTCAATCTGCATCTAAATGGTCAATCAATGATCAACCCCCATCATTTCCTGAATGTGATAATTTAAAAATTGAAGATCAATTAAGCTGTTTTAGAGATATAATTGAAACTGAAATGAGTAATTTTCTGGACAATAAAGTCTTTCCACTTGACTCTACAGAATATAGGCTTACATTAAAAATTGATACAAATGGAAGATTTAGTTTGGATAAACTTTCACCCTTAAACAAATTAGATGAGAAATTACTTTTAATAATTCATGAAGCAGTTGAACAATTGCCCAATGCGTTACCTGCTATCAAAACAAATGTTGGAGAATTCGTTGAAGTGAAATTTAGTATTCCATTTAAACTTAATTATGAGTAAAAATCTACCTGATAATTCAATAATAATGGGTATTGACCCTGGAACAAATATAATGGGATTTGGAATAATTAAAATTACTGGAAAAAATATGGAACTTTTAGATTTAGTTGAATATAAACTTCCTTCTAAAGATGATCACAGTGTTAAGTTGTCAAAAATATTTAAAAAAACATCTGAATTAATTAAATCTTATAGTCCGGATTTAATTGCTATTGAAGCTCCTTTTTTCGGTAAAAATGTTCAGTCAATGTTAAAGTTAGGAAGAGCGCAAGGTGTTTCAATTGCTGCAGCATTAAATTTTAATATTCCAATTACAGAATATTCCCCAAAAAAAATTAAAATGGCCATTACTGGAAATGGAAATTCTAGCAAAGAACAAGTTGCAAAAATGCTTAAGAGTATGCTTAAAATTAAAGAGCTTCCTAAAAACCTAGATTCAACGGATGGATTAGCAGCAGCTGTATGTCATTTCTTTAATTTTGATAATGATAATAAACAGAAAAAAAAATATTCTAATTGGTCAAGCTTTATTAATAAAAACCCCGATAAACTCCTTTAGTTACCAAAATGCTTATAAAAGTTTTGAATAGTTTCAATCCCAATAAAAAAGTTCTTTACTCCATAGTTTTCATCAGGTGAATGAATAGCATCACTATCAAGTCCAAATCCCATTAAAACTGTTTTTATTCCGAGAATACTTTCAAACATAGGAACTATAGGAATGCTTCCTCCATCTTTTTGTGGTATCGGGTCTATTCCAAAACTATCTTTATAAGCTTTCATAGCAGATTCATAACCTTTAAAACCTTCTGGAGTTATATAAGGGTTACCTCCATGATGAGTAGTTACTTCTATTGAAACATATTCAGGAGTAATACTCCTAATATGATTTGTAAATAATTCACTTATTTTTTCCCAATTTTGATTTGGAACCAATCTCATAGAAATTTTTGCATTTGCTTCACTTGGTATTACAGTTTTAGATCCCTCTCCAATATATCCACCCCAAATACCATTTACATCAAGGGTAGGACGGATTGATAATCTTTCTAATGTTGAATAACCTTTCTCTCCTTTTGTTTCTTTAAGACCAATAGAGTTTTTAAAATGATCATTATCAAATTTTGACATCTCCTCTATTAACTCTCTTTTGGATTTTTCTATCTCTAAAACTTCATCGTAAAACCCAGGTATTGTTATTCTCCCTTCACTATCTATAAGTGAACTTATCATGTCGGATAAAATATTTATAGGATTAGCTAAAGCTCCTCCATAAATCCCAGAGTGAAGATCTCTATTGGGTCCGGTTATCTTAATTTCCATATATGATAAACCCCTAAGTCCAACTGTAAAGGTGGGCTTGTTAAGATTGCTTAAGCCAGTATCTGATATTAATATAACATCAGCATTAAGTTTAGCTTTATTTTCTAAAAGGAATTTTTCAAGATTATTACTTCCAACCTCTTCTTCTCCTTCAATCATAAATTTTACATTACAATTTAATTTGTTCTTTTTTATAAGTTGCTCGAATGCCTTAACATGCATAAAGACTTGACCTTTGTCATCACAAGATCCTCTAGCAAAAATAGCACCCTCTGGATGAACGTCTGTATTTTTGATTACTGGCTCAAAAGGTGGATTAGTCCAAAGTTCAATTGGATCAGGAGGTTGTACATCATAGTGACCATATACTAAAACTGTTGGAAATGATTCATTTACAAATTTCTCTCCATAAACTATAGGATGGCCATTAGTCTCATATACGTTTGATGAATCACATCCTGATTTTAAAAGTTCTTTAGAAACCCATTCAGCTGTTTTATTCATTGTATCCTTATATCTTGTATCAGCACTAATAGATGGTAGTTTTAAGAACTCAAATAGCTCGCTTAAGTATTTTTCTTTCTCATTTTCAGATAATGTACTCATAGTTGATTTATTTTTAAAAACTTATTTATATTTGTTCACCTTTTGCGGGTGTGGTGAAATTGGTAGACACGCTAGACTTAGGATCTAGTGCCTAACAGCTTGGGGGTTCGAGTCCCTTCACCCGCACTTTTTTTCATCTAATTTCTGTCTATTTCTAATCAATTTATTAAAATTTAAAGCTTTGTTTATTATTAATCAGTGATCTTAAAACCAGGTCCTTTAATAAATCTTCCAGGAAATTTTCCAGTATGGTCACTATCAGAAATTACTTGAATTCCATTAACAAAAACCTGCTCAACTCCAACAGCAAATTGGAGAGGTTCTTCAAAAGTTGCTTTATCATTGATTAATTTTGGATCAAAAATTACAATATCTGCAAAGTAACCAGGCTTTAAATAACCTCTATTATTAATACCCAGATTATCTGCTGGAAAACCAGAAAGTCTTCTAATAGCCTCTTCCATTGAAATTAATTTTTCATCTCTTACATATTTACCAAGAACTCTAGCAAAGCTTCCAAAAGCTCGCGGATGTGTTATGAAATCTTTTGAAATATCAGAATAAGATCCAGCATCAGAGTCAAAAGAAACCCACGGTAACATAATTTTTTTTCTAATATTTTCTTCAGACATACTAAAGTATATACATTGAATTCTACTACCATCTTCAATTATTAAATTCACTATAGCTTCCTCTGGAGATTCACCTCTTAATTCCGCTGCTTCAGCAATATTCATACCTCGATATTTATTTGACATAGATTGCTTATTGAATCCAACCATTAAAATATCTTCTGGTGGCTGTTCAGAAAGTTCCTTTCGTATATCTTTAAAAAGTCTTTCCCTTATCTCGGGTTTCTTCATACGATTAATCCAAGCTTGTGTTCCACCTTCCTGAACCCAAGTAGGTATAACACCTGTTAACCCTGTTGATGAAGCAGGATATGTATACATATCAGCAGTTATTTTTAAACCTTTATCTCTAGCTTTTTCAACTTTATTAATAACAGAATCTAATAAATGCCAATTGGGTTTTCTAGATGATTTAAGATGATATATTTCAGCAGGGATATCAGCCCTTTCAGCAATTTCAAGTAATTCATCAACGGCTTCTAAAACTCTGAAGTCTTCATTTCTCATGTGAGAAATATACCTTCCACCGTAAGATGATGCAATCTTAGATAACTCAACAAGTTCATCTGTATCTGCATAATCACCAGGTGCATAAATTAGTGAAGAACCAATTCCAATTGCACCTTGCATCATAGCAAGTTTAACAATATTTCTCATTGATTCCATCTCACTAGAAGAGGCCTTTCTGTTAGCATATCCAATTTCTTGAATCCTAACAGTTGCAGCGCCTAGGTATGATGCAATATTTGTTGAAACACCACTAGATTCCAATTTTTCCATTGCTTCTCCAAAAGAAACATAATTATTACTTCCTATTGAACCTCGAGGTCCAGGAGAAGTACCTTCACCAAATACTTCTAAAGTAACTCCTTGTTTCAAGTCACTTAATGATCTACCATCTTGCATCAAAGTATTATAACCCCAACTAAGCATATTGATAAACCCTGGAGAAACTACTTTACCTGTAGCATCAATTGTTTGATTAGCTATAAAATTCCTTTTTTTTCCTACATAAAAAATTGTATCATTTTTTATAGCAACATTCCCAATATATCCATTCATTCCACTACCATCATGAATAGATCCTCCAGAGATTAAAACATCAACAGCAATTGGTTCACTATCACATGACAAAGTAAATACTAGAAATGCTAAAAGTAATTTTTTCATTTTTTTATGATTGCTTCTAATTTATCAAAAATTTCAGTATTATCATAAACTCCTTTGAAAAGGGATGAGTAAGGGCCTAGACTAAATATTGGAACCATTGTAGCTGTATGATCTCCTGATACATATTTAATTTTTACAAATGACTCTTCAAGATTACCATCAACAATAGCAGCACCACCCGTTTCATGATCTGCAGTTATTACTACTAGAGTATTTTTATCTTTATCAGCAAAATTAAAAACTGTCTCAATTGTTTTATCAAATTCTAACATTTCGCTAATTAGATGTTCTGAGTCATTATCGTGACCACCCCAATCAATCTGTGAACCTTCAACAAGGAGAAAAAATGGATTATCGAAGCTCTTTAGCTTTTGGATAGTTATTTGAGCTATATCTTCAAGAGATGGTTCTCTTCCTTCATGTTTCCCAACAGGTTCATCATAATAAGTTAAATATCCAATTTTGTTTGAATTGATATTTTTAAAACTTTCTAAACTATTTGCAAAAAAATAATCATCCATTTCATTGATTAAATTTCTTCCATCAACCCTATCATTAAAATATTTTTCACCTCCACCAACAAAAAAATTAATATTGCTTTTAGATAGTTGACTTGCAATTTCATCATATTGATATCTGCTTTTTACTTTTGAATAATATGATGCAGGGGTAGCATGAACAATTGTAGATGTAGCAACAATAGCTGTCGTATATCCTCTATCTCTGCAAATTTCAAGAATAGACTTTACTGAACTTAAGTTTCCATCTAAACCAACCGTTCTGTTATAAGTTTTTACACCTGAAGACATTGCTGTTCCAGATGCAGCAGAGTCAGTAACTAGATCATCCAATGAATGAGTTTTTAATAGACCTATATACTCAGATCTTTCAAGTGAAGTATAATTATTATTTGAGTACATACCAGAAGATATAGCTGAAAGACCCATTCCATCTCCTATCATCATTATAATATTAGGAGGTTTTGAGTCTTGTCCAAAAATATTAATGGATGAACATAAAATTAAAATGATTGTAAGTTTTCTAAACATATTATAAATTTAAATCTATAAATTAATTATTGTAAATTTTTAATAAGAGAATTTAAAATTTTAGAATTTTTTTCTACACTTTTTAAAATATAATCGAAGCTTATTTTTCCAGATCTAATTCTTAATTTTGTATCATTTAATTTAGAGAATACTTTAGAAAATTCATCAGGATCTTTAACAGAATAAACTCCTCCAAGTTTTATCAATTCTTCTGCTTCGGTAAAACCTTTATAATTTTTGCCAATTATGATAGGACATGAAAAAACTGCAGGTTCTAAAATATTATGAAGACCATCATTAGACATTCCCCCTCCAATATATGAGATGTCACCATATTTATAAATATATTTTAAACTTCCTATAGAATCAATAATTAATATTTTTTTATCGAAGTCATCTTTAGTATTCAAACATGAAAATTTAACAGTATTATTTTCATATAAATTCTCTAATTTTTTTATAAAATTAGAAGAAACTTCATGTGGAGCAATTATAAATTTCATTTCATTTTCAAGAATTATTTTATTAATTAAATCAATATCTTTTTCCCATACACTCCCTGCTATAAGACATTTTTTATTGTCAATAAATTTTTCAATATTTTCAATTTTTTTATTCTCATTAAGTGTTTTAATAACTGCTGAAAATCTTGAATCTCCTGATACACTAATATTTTTTAAAGAGTTGTTTTCTAGTATGTTTTTTGAATTATCATCTTGTACATAAAAATAATTTATGTTTCTTAACTTTTTTAAAAACCAAGCACCATAGAATTTGAAATAAAACTGAGAATTATCAAACTTAGATGATACAGAATAAATCACAGAATTATTTTGTTTTAGATAACTTATATAATTAGACCAAATATCATTCTTTATAAAAACAGCAACTTTTGGATTTACAATTTTTATGAACTTTTTTGCATTCACTGAAAGATCAATTGGAAGATAAACCATCGCATCAGAAACTATATAGTCTTTTGAGTTTTCTAGACCAGATGGAGAAAAAAATGTTACTATAATTTTAAGATTATCTATTTTTGATTTTAAGGACTCAATAATTGGTTTTGCAATTTCAAATTCTCCGAGGGAAGCTACATGAAACCAGATATTTTTATCTCTTGGATTTACTTTTTTCTTAAGTATTTTAAAAGAATTTTTTCTTCCTTCAAAGAACAGATTTGTTTTAGATGAGAAAATTCTAAAAGGCTGGGCTAACAAATAAGCCAGTATTATAAATATTTCATAAATAAATTTCACTAAATACTTTTTCCAAAAATACTTTTTTAATTTTGTTTTTGATGAAAAAAATAAATATGGTTGACCTAAATGGTCAATACCGAAAGATAAGATGGCAGGTTAATAGAGAGATGAAAAAAGTAATTAATTCATCGTCATTCATAAATGGACCAATTGTAAAGGATTTTCAAAATAATTTGCAGGAATATTTAAATGTAAGGCATGTAATCCCATGTGCTAATGGAACAGATGCTCTTCAAATTGCTCTTATGGCTCTTGATTTAAAAAGAGGTGATGAGATTATCACTACAAATTTTTCTTTTGCTTCAACAATTGAGGTGATACTTTTGCTTGGCCTTAAACCAGTTGTTATAGATATTGATCCAAAAACTTTTAATATAAATCCAAGTTTAATAGAAGACAAAATTACTGAAAAAACAAGAGCTATAATTCCTGTTCATTTATTTGGTCAATCATGTAAAATGGAAGAAATATTGGAAATCGCCAATAAAAATAACCTTCAAGTAATTGAGGATAATGCTCAGGCATTAGGTTCTACTTATAAATTCTCAAATTCTCAAAAGCAAATGTCTGGAACAATTGGAGATATTGCAACAACATCCTTTTTTCCATCAAAAAATCTTGGATGTTATGGTGATGGAGGTGCGATATTTACAAATTCAGATAATCTAGCATACAAAATGAGAGGTATTGTTAATCACGGAATGTATGAAAGATATTATCATGACGAAATTGGTGTAAACTCACGTCTAGATTCAATTCAAGCAGCAATATTAAATGTTAAACTAAAATATTTAGATAAGTATAATAAAAGAAGACAGGAAGCAGCTAGTCTTTATAATGCTAGTTTTGATAAAATCGATGAAATTGAAGTACCGTTTGTTGAATCAGATATTGATTCTCATGTCTATCACCAATACACACTAAAAATTAATAATGGTCAAAGAGACAAATTAGCTGACCATTTACAAAAAAATAATATTCCATTTGGAATTTATTATCCTCTTGGTTTTCATGAGCAAAAAGCATACAAACAAGAATTTATTTCAGACAACGACTTTCCTGAAACAAATAAAGTAAAGGATGAGGTTATTTCTTTGCCTATGCATACTGAGCTCACAAAAAAACAGATTAAGTTTATATCAAATACAATTATTAGTTTTTTTGAATAATTAGTCTTTTAAATTACTTTAGTAAAAAACAATAATGAAAAACCTATTAATTTTTTTATTGATGACAACTACGCTGGTGTCTCAAGACAAGTATATTCATGCGGGTAAAATCTTTGATTCATCATCAGGAAAATATCAATTAAATAAAACTATTATTATTTCTGACAATATTATCAGCTCAATAGAGGATGGTTTTATAGAACCTAAAAATGAAAATATATCCGTTTATGATCTTAGATCTAAGGTTATACTTCCTGGTTTAATTGACTTTCATGTTCATATGGAAAGTGAGTCAGGTGGAAAGGATAGGTATATTAATAGATTTCAAGATAATAAAGCAGATGTTGCTTTTAAATCAACTGTTGTAGCAAAAAAAACTTTGTTAGCAGGTTTTACCACTGTTAGAGATGTTGGAGGTTCAGGAGTTAATATTTCACTTCGAAATGCAATAAATAATGGAGTGGTTATAGGACCTCGTATATTTACTTCAGGAAAAACTATTGCTACTACAGGGGGTCATGGGGATCCAACTAATGGATACAAAGAAGAATTAGTTGATGATCCAGGACCAGAGGATGGAGTAGTCAACTCTATTAGTGATGCTAGAAAAGCTGTCAGATATAGATATAAAAATGGAGCTGATTTAATAAAAATTACTGCAACTGGTGGTGTGATGAGTATGGCTAAAAATGGTCAAAATCCTCAATTTACAGAAGAGGTTATGAGTGAGATTGTTAGAACAGCTAATGACTATGGAATGCATGTTGCAGCTCATGCTCATGGTGATGAAGGGATGTACAGGGCAGTTAAATCAGGAGTTAAAACTATTGAGCATGGTTCAATTATGAAAGAAAGAACAATGAAACTCATGAGAGAAAAAAATGCTTATTTAGTACCAACAATTAGTGCTGGTGAACATGTTGCAAAAATGGCCAGAATACCAGGTTATTATCCGGAGATAATTATTCCAAAAGCTATTGAAATTGGAGTTCAAAATAAAGCATCAACAAAGAGAGCTTTTCAAATGGGTGTTCCTATTGCCTTTGGAACAGATGCGGGAGTTTATCCACATGGAGATAATGCGGGTGAGTTTTTATATATGGATGAAATAGGAATACCGGCAGAATACTCAATTAAATCTGCAACTATTACAAATGCAAAACTTTTAAATATGGAAAATATGCTTGGCCAGATAAAGAAAGGCTTTTATGCGGATATTATAGCTACAGATAAAAGTCCTACTGATGATATTTCTACTTTAAAAAATGTAATTTTTGTAATGAAAAATGGTAAGGTGTATAAAAATTAAATCTAAATTTTACCCACTAGTACTTTATTGTCAATTTTTTTTATTAAACCCTGAAGAATATTACCAGGACCAACCTCATAAAATTCTTTAACACCATCATTTATCATTTTATTCACGCTTTGGGTCCAAAGAACAGCACCTGTTAATTGACTCAGTATATTTGATTTTATAATAGATGGTTTCGATACTGCATTTGCAGTAAAATTTTGATAAATAGGACAGATAGGAGTTTTAAACTCAGTATTTTCGATACCCTTTTTTAATTCATCTGCTGCAGAGCTCATTAATTCAGAATGAAAGGCACCACCAACAGCAAGAACTAATGCTCTTCTTGCACCTTTTTGCTTAAGTAACTCACAGGCTTCATTAACTGCTTTAACTTCTCCTGAAATAACTAATTGACCTGGACAGTTATAGTTTGCGGGGTTAACTACACCCTCAATTTCATTACATACAGATTCTACAACATTATCTTCTAAACCTATTATTGCTGCCATAGTTCCATTGGTTTCTTGACATGCTCTTTGCATCGCGTTTGCTCTTATAGACACCAATTTTAATCCATCTTCAAAGCTTATCGATTTGGATGAAACAAGTGCAGAAAACTCACCAAGTGAATGACCTGCACATACATCAGGTTTAAATGTATTAGATGTTAATGCTGATATGACAGAATGAATAAAAATAGCTGGTTGAGTTACTTTTGTTTGTAATAAATCTTCACTAGAACCTTCAAACATTAGCTCTGTTATATTAAAATTTAAAATTTCATTAGCTTTTTTAAAAAGATCTCTAGATTCTGAAATCTCATTATATATTTCTTGACCCATACCTGGTTTTTGAGAACCTTGACCAGGAAAAATATATGCTTTCATATTATTTCTTTATAAAAGTTAAAAATGAATATTTAATATCTTCGATATCTTTAAATTCATGTGTTTCTTCACCAACCAATTTAAATTTATCAAGAGGAATATCAGGAAAATATGCATCACCTTCATAATCTTTATAAATTCTTGTTAATTCAATCTTATCTACAATATTTATAGTTTGAGAGTATATTTCACCCCCTCCAATTACAAATGGTTGAGAATCACTTTTACAATGATTTAGCGCTTCTTCAATGCTTTTGCAAACTATTACTCCATTATAATGATAGTCAGTATTTCTAGTAACTACAATATTTGTTCTATTTGGAAGAGGATTAGGAAGTGATTCGAAGGTCTTTCGGCCCATTATAACAGAGTGACCCTGGGTTAAATCTTTAAACCTTTTTAAGTCTCTAGGAATATCCCATATAAGCTTATTATTAAGCCCAATAATATTATTAGTTGATGCTGCAGCAATTATAGTAAGTTCATTTTTTATCATATTTCTAAACTGAGATTTTTCCTTTAATTGGTGGATGAGAATTATAATTTAATATTTCTATGTCATCAAATTTGAAGTCTTCAATATTTTTAACTGCTTTATTAAGTTTTAATTTAGGAAGAGGCAAAGGTTGTCTTGATAAT
Organism: uncultured Bacteroidota bacterium; assembly: GCA_902509805.1. The sequence continues at coordinate 24,793 of CABWZL010000001.1, read as the reverse complement.
TGGAGGTTAACCTGCTCAATATGATTAAGATAAATATGTGTATCTCCAAAGGTATGAATGAAATCACCAACTTCGTAACCACATACTTGGGCAATCATATGAGTAAGAAGAGAATAAGATGCAATGTTAAAGGGGACGCCAAGAAATACATCTGCACTTCTTTGATACATTTGACATGATAATTTGTTATCTGCTACATAAAATTGAAAAAATGCATGACAAGGAGGTAATGCTGCTTTTCCATCTTTTACATTATCACTAAATGACTTATTGCTGTTAGGAATTATATTTGGATTCCATGCAGTAACAATCATTCTCCTACTTGAAGGATTAGTTTTAAGAGAATTTATTACATCTTTGAGTTGATCTATTCCATCACTATTCCAATTTCTCCATTGGTGACCATAAATAGGACCAAGATCACCATTACTATCTGCCCATTCATCCCAAATTGTAACTCCATTTTCTTTTAAGTATTTAATATTTGTATCACCATTTATAAACCAAATTAGCTCATGAATTATTGATCTCAAATGCAATTTTTTCGTTGTTACAAGGGGGAATCCATTTTTTAGATTGAATCTCATTTGATGACCGAAAACACTGATAGTACCAGTACCTGTTCTATCTTTTTTTTCAACTCCATTATCACTTATATGTTTTAGTAAATCTAAATATTGTTTCATTTTATACTTTTTCTAATATTTAACTCATCTCTTAATTTTGCTGCCATTTCGTAATCTTCATCTTGAATGCTTTTGTCAAGCATCTTCTTAATCTTGTTAGAAGATATTTTTTTTATATCCTTTGAGTCTTTGATAGTCTTGTCAGTTGTATCAGTTTTGAAAAAACTATCATCAATAAGGTTTATTTCATCTGAATATTTTTCATTATCATCAAATCCTGCCTCATCTAAAATACTTTTATCAATAAAAATAGGGGCATCAAACCTGAGAGATAATGCAATAGCATCTGATGTCCTTGAATCAATTTTAATTATCTCATCATCTTTTTCACAAACTAGGTTTGAGAAAAACACACCATCAATTAATTTATGGATTAAAATATGATTAATTTTTATATCAAATTTATCTGCAAATCCTTTAAATAATTCATGAGTTAATGGTCTAGACGTCTTGATTTTTTTTTCAAGTGCTATTGCTATAGCCTGAGCTTCAAATCCTCCAATCACAATTGGTAATTTTTTACTTCCATTTATTTCATCAAGAATTAGAGCAAAGGCTCCAGAAGTATTATCGCTGTAAGATATTCCTTGAATTTTTAATTCTATTAATTCCATCTAAAAATATGATTGCACAAATTAATTAAATAAAATTTAAATCTCATTAGAGCAGAATAGGAAATATTTTTTTTATGATTAAATTCGCATAAAATTAATAAGTATGAAGACAGTTCAGTTTAGACAAGCAATTTGTGAAGCAATGTCAGAAGAAATGAGAAGAGATGAAACCATTTATCTAATGGGTGAAGAAGTTGCTGAATATAATGGAGCTTATAAAGCATCAAAAGGTATGTTAGATGAATTTGGAGATCTGAGAGTTATTGACACTCCTATTTCAGAAGCAGGATTCTCTGGTGTTGGAGTTGGATCAACTATGGTTGGAGCTAGACCAATAATTGAATTCATGACTTTTAATTTTGCATTAGTTGGAATAGATCAAATAATTAATAATGCTGCAAAAATCAGACAAATGTCTGGTGGTCAGTTTCCATGTCCGATTGTCTTTAGAGGTCCAACTGCATCTGCAGGTCAACTTGGCGCAACTCACTCTCAAGCTTTTGAAAGCTGGTTTGCTAACTGTCCGGGCTTAAAAGTAATTGTTCCATCAAACCCTTATGACGCAAAAGGATTACTTAAATCTGCAATTAGAGATGATGATCCTGTAATTTTCATGGAGTCGGAACAAATGTACGGTGATAAAGGAGAAATACCAGAAGGAGAGTATACTCTTCCAATAGGAGTTGCTGATATAAAAAGAAAAGGAAAAGATGTTACAGTAGTATCATTTGGAAAGATTATTAAAGAAGCTTATAAAGCAGCTGAAATTTTAGAAAAAGATGGAATTGAGTGTGAGATTATTGATCTAAGAACTCTTAGACCAATTGATTATAAAACAGTTCTTGACTCTGTTAAAAAGACCAATCGACTAGTTATACTTGAAGAGGCTTGGCCATTTGGAAATATTTCTACTGACATTTCACACAAAGTTCAGAATGAACTTTTTGATTTCTTGGATGCACCTATAGAAAAGGTCAACAATGCTGATACTCCGACTCCCTACTCACCTGTTTTACTAGAAGAATGGTTACCAAATAGTGATGAGGTAATTAAAGCTGTAAAAAAGGTCCTTTACATTTAACCTACCAATAAAGGTGCTATAACTAGAGCAACAACAGCAATTAACTTAAGAAGAATATTAAGTGATGGTCCAGAGGTATCTTTAAATGGATCACCAACTGTATCACCAACAACTGCAGCCTTATGAGCTTCAGATCCTTTTCTACCTTGTTCTTCAATCATTTTCTTAGCATTGTCCCATGCACCACCAGCATTTGATTGAAATATTGCCATTAAAACTCCACATGAAGTAACACCAGCTAGAAGACCCCCTAACATTTCAGCACCTCCAGTAAAACCAATTATTACAGGGACAGAAATAGCCATTAATCCAGGTAATACCATTTCTCTTAATGCAGCTTGAGTAGAAATTTCAACACATTTACTATATTCAGCAACACCATCAGCATCATTAAATATTTTTAAGTCTTCTTTAGTAGCTTTCGAAAGATCTGAATCATATTTTCTCATGATTTCAAGAGCTGCCTTAAGTTTAGGAAGATCTCTAAATTGTCTTCTAACCTCTTCAATCATACTCATTGCTGCTTTACCAACTGCATTCATTGAAAGAGCTGAAAAAACAAAAGGTAGCATAGCTCCTAGAAGTAATCCAGCCATCACAATTGGCTTTGAAATATCTATTGAAGTTATTTCTGCTGTTTGCATGAATGCTGCAAACAATGCTAATGCAGTTAAAGCTGCAGATGCAATTGCAAAACCTTTACCAATAGCAGCTGTTGTATTTCCTACTGCATCAAGTTTATCAGTTCTTTCTCTTACTATAGGGTCAAGATCAGCCATTTCAGCAATACCTCCAGCATTATCTGAAATTGGACCATAAGCATCTACCGCTAATTGTATACCAGTATTTGCAAGCATTCCAACTGCGGCAATTGCAATACCATACAATCCAGCTTGATCATGTGAAATAAGAATTGCAGCACAAATAAAGATGATTGGTAAAGCTGTTGAGATCATACCAACACCTAATCCTGATATAATTGTAGTAGCAGCTCCAGTTTCAGATTGCTTGACAATCGATAAAACAGGTTTTTTACCAGTAGCTGTATAATACTCAGTAACCTTTCCAACTAAAAGTCCTGCTACCAAACCACTCAAAGTAGCCCAAAAAACTCCAATTGAAGAATACTCTATACCATTAAACATCCATGATTCAGGCAATAAATTTTGAATTAAAAAAAATGTAGCAATAGTCATTAATCCTGCAGACAGAAATTCTCCTGTATTAAGAGCTTTATGAGGACTCCCTCCTTCTTTAACTCTAACAAAGAAAGTACCAATTATAGACATTATTATACCTGTAGCAGCTATGTAAAGAGGAAGTAATACTGCATTGATTTTAATTTCAGAAAATTCGCTTAATCCTACAAAGGCAGCACCTAAAACCATTGCACCTATTATTGAACCAACAAATGATTCGAATAAATCTGCGCCCATACCTGCTACATCTCCTACATTATCTCCTACATTATCTGCAATTGTTGCAGGATTAAGAGGATGATCCTCTGGAATACCTGCTTCAACTTTACCAACAAGATCTGCACCAACATCAGCTGCTTTCGTATAAATTCCACCACCAACTCTAGCAAATAAAGCTATTGAAGATGCACCTAATGAAAATCCTGAAAGTACTTGAATTACAGTGTTTATATCTGTAAACATTGGTTCATAGATAATAAATAAAGTTCCAAGCCCAAGAACACCTAAACCTACAACACCCATACCCATCACTGAACCTCCAGAAAAGGCAATTTCAAGTGCTTTCCCAATAGATTCTTGAGCAGCATTAGTTGTTCTAACATTAGCTTTAGTTGCAACTTGCATACCTATAAATCCAGCTAATCCAGAACATAGTGCTCCTACAACAAATGAGACAGCAACTAACCAGCTGCTTCCTTCATTTATTCCTTTAAAGGCTAATAATACAGCAGTAATAATTACAAAAACTGATAAAATTTTATATTCAGCTTTAAGGAATGCCATTGCGCCGTCAGCAATATTTTTTGCAATTTCTGCCATCTTTGCATTACCAACCTCTTTTTTAGAAACTGATAAGTTTTTGATAAAAACAAAAATTAAAGCTATAATTCCAGCTGCGGGGATAAGATATATGTAGTCCATTTTTTAAATTTTTTTCAAATATAATACAATGATAAAAATGGAGGGCAAAAAATATTGAGAAAGATATAACTAAAGTTCTTTTTTAATAAGTTCTAGGATTGTTTCATAATCGGCCTTATTCTCAACAAAATCTAAATCATCAACGTTAATTTTTAGAAGTTTACCGCTGTTATAGTTAGTAATCCATGCTTCATATCTCTCATTAAGTCTACTTAAATACTCAATACTAATTGTTTTCTCGTAATCTCTTCCACGTTTGTGAATTTTGTTAACTAAATTAGGAATACTACTTTGCAGATATACTAAAAGATCTGGTGGTTTAACTAAATTTATCATAGTATCAAAAAGAGATAAATAATTGTCATAATCTCTCTGAGTCATTAACCCCATTGCATTAAGATTAGGAGCAAAAATAAATGCATCTTCGTATATGGTTCTATCTTGAATTACATTTTCTTTTCCTTTATCTATTGCAACTAACTGTTTAAACCTACTATTTAAAAAATATATTTGAAGATTAAATGACCATCTTTCCATATGATTATAAAAATCATCTAAATATGGATTTGCAATTACATCTTCGTAATATGATTTATACTTTAAACTTTTGGAAAGTTGTTTGGTTAAACTAGTTTTTCCGGCTCCAATATTTCCTGCTATTGCTATTCTCATAATTTTAGCCAAAATAGGAGGTTTTTTTTAAAGAAAAAAGAAGAATAATTTGAAATAATAATTTTTTTAATACTTTTGTTCTAAACAGAGGAAGGATTTGACTGATTGCAACCTCTTAAAAAAATTGCTAAAGCAGTAATTCTTTTACTCGCAATCTTTCATTTTTATTTCTCACAAATCTATTTTATGTCGTATTTATTTACGTCCGAATCAGTTAGTGAAGGACACCCAGATAAGGTTTCAGATCAAATTAGTGACGGAATATTAGATAATTTCTTGGCTTTTGATTCCAATAGTAAAGTCGCATGTGAAACTCTTGTTACTACAGGTCAAGTAATTCTATCAGGAGAAGTAACAAGCTCTACATATATTGATGTTCAAGATATTGCAAGAAATGTAATTAAGGATATAGGTTATAATAATGACCAATATAAATTTTCAGGTGAGTCTTGTGCTGTAATGTCTCTAATACATGAACAGTCAGAAGATATATTAAGGGGAGTTGAAAGAAACAAAAAAGAAGAACAAGGTGCTGGAGATCAAGGAATAATGTTTGGCTATGCTTGTAATGAGACTGATGATGCCATTCCATTAACATTGGATATAGCCAATAGATTGTTGTTAGAACTTTCAAATCTTAGAAAATCAAAAATAATTTCATATTTAAGACCAGACTCTAAGTCTCAAGTAACAGTTGAGTATGATGAAAATGATAATCCATTAAGAATTGATACAATAGTAATTTCAACACAACATGATGAATTTGATCAAGATGATCAAAAAATGTTAAATAAAATAAGAAAAGATTTAATTGATATTTTAATTCCAATAGTAAAAAATAGTTATTCGTCTAAAATTCAAAAATTATTTAATAATGACATTAAATATCACATTAATCCTACTGGTAAATTTGTTATAGGAGGTCCTCATGGTGACACTGGGTTAACAGGTCGAAAAATAATTATAGACACATATGGTGGAAGAGGAGCTCATGGTGGAGGTGCTTTTAGCGGAAAAGACCCGAGCAAAGTAGACAGAAGTGCTGCATATGCAGCAAGACACATATCTAAGAATCTAGTAAAGGCTGGAGTCTCTGACGAAATATTAATTCAAGTTGGATATGCTATTGGAATTGCTGAACCAGTATCACTAAATGTTAATACTTGTGGTAAATCAAAACTAAGTATTTCAGATTCTCAATTATCGGATATAGTCAATGAAATTTTTGACTTAAAACCTCATTCGATAGAATCAAGATTTAAATTAAGAGACCCAATTTATCTTGAAACAGCTTCATATGGACATATGGGTAGAAAATCTGAAAAAAAAACCAAATCATTTAACTCAAAATATTCTGGAGTTAAGAAAATTGAGGTTGAGCTTTTTCCTTGGGAAAAGTTAGAATACGTTGAACAATTAATTAAAACACTTAAAAAATGAATCATAATGATCAAACACTAGCGTTACATGCTGGACATAATACAACTAAAACAGAGGGGACTAGAGCAGTTCCCATTTATCAAACAACATCTTATGTTTTTGATAACACGGACCATGCAGCTAATTTATTTTCCTTAGCTGAACCTGGTTATATATATACAAGATTGAATAACCCAACAGCAGATATTCTTGAACAAAGATTAGCTTCCTTAGAAGGAGGTATAGCTGCAGTTGCAACTTCATCAGGATCAGCTGCACTAGCAACAACTTTATTAACTCTTTTAAAAACAGGAGACCATATAGTTGCCTCAAATAGTTTATACGGAGGAACTTATAATTTACTTAATGTAACTTTACCTAGGTATGGAATTACAACCACTTTTGTAGATCCTGATAACACTGAAAATTTTTCAAAAGCAATTAATGAAAATACTAGAGTAGTCTATATAGAGAGTATGGGGAATCCTAAATTGGATGTTCTAGATATAGAGTCTATTTCAAAAGTTGCAAAAAAATCTAAACTTCCGCTAATTGTTGATAATACAGTTGCTACACCATATTTGTTAAAGCCTATTAATTATGGAGCAGATATAGTGATTCATTCTACTACAAAATATATTACTGGAAATGGAACATCAATAGGAGGAGTTATAATTGATGCTGGAAAATTTGATTGGAGTAGCGGAAAATTTGACGAGTTTACAACTCCATCTGCTGGATATCATGGATTAGTATATCATGAAGCACTTGGTCCAGCTGCATTTATAGCTAAAGTTAGAATAGAAGGATTGAGAGATCTGGGAAGTGCGCCAAGTCCATTTAATTGTTTCCAGACAATCCAAGGCCTTGAAACTTTATCAGTAAGAATAAAAAAACATTCTGAAAATGCATTAAAAATTGCTGAATGGCTTGAAAGTCAGGATGAAATTGCTTGGGTTAATTATCCTGGTTTAAAGTCTTCAAAATATTACAATCTGTCAAAAAAATATTTAAAAAATGGACAGAGTGGGATTGTTACTTTTGGACTAAAAGGTGGCTTTGAGTCTGCAAAGAAATTAACTGACAGTACAAAAATATTTTCATTACTGGCAAATTTTGGAGATTCAAAATCTTTAATAATACACCCGTCAAGTACTACCCATCAGCAATTAAATAAGGATCAACAAGCCGAAACAGGTGTAACATCTGATTTAATTAGACTTAGTATTGGCCTTGAAGATCCGATTGATTTAATTAATGATCTTAAAGATTCTTTAAGCTCATTATAAAAATTGGAAGAGGAATTAAAACATATACTGCTTGAAGATTTTGAGACACTATCTGGGTTAAAAATTAAAAAAATTCAGATAAGTTATCAGGTTTTTGGAGAAAAATTAGGGAGTGCGCCAGTGATTCTTGTTAATCATGCATTAACTGGCAACTCTCTTGTTACAGGAATTAATGGATGGTGGAGTGAGATTATTGGATTTGAAAAACCTATTGATACAAAAAAGTATTCAGTTTTGTGCTTTAATATTCCTGGAAATGGTTTTAATGAAAATAATTTTGATTTTAATTTAGATCTTAATCTTGGTGATATTGCTTTACTTTTTATTAAAGCCATTGACCAACTCAAGATTGCCAAACTTCATGCTATTATTGGAGGCTCTATTGGTGGATGTTTGACATGGGAAATGATTGCGCTTAAAAATGATTTAGCATCAATAATAATTCCGGTGGCTGCTGATTGGAAAGCTACTGATTGGTTAATTGCTAATACATTTCTTCAAGATAGAATTTTAAAAAACTCTAGAGACCCTGTAAGTGATGCTAGAATTCATGCAATGACTTTTTATAGATCTCCAAAATCTCTAAATACAAGATTTACTAGAACAAAAAATTTAGATAAGAATATGTATAACGTAGAGTCTTGGCTTAGTCATCATGGAGAAAAACTTCGTCAAAGATTCAGCCTTAAATCATATTTGTTCTTGAATAAACTTTTGAGTTCTACTGATATTACTCGTGATGGCAAGACTTTTATAAATAAAATTTCTAAAATAAAATCTTCAATTCATTTAATATCTGTAGATTCAGATATATTCTTTTTGCCTGATGAAGATCATGAAACTTATTTAGTAGCGAAAAAAAATAATCTTGATATTACAAATCATACAATAAACTCTATTCATGGTCATGATGCTTTTTTAATAGAAACAAAACAAATTTCAGATATCTTTACAAAAATATTTTAAAAATGGCAGTACAATTAGATAGAGTTAATGATAAATATTTATTTGAGTTAACTAATAAAAATGGACATCAAGTTTTTCTTGACAGAAAATATTCTTCTGATTATGATGTTAAGGGGGTTAGCCCAATGGAATTATTATTAATGGGTGTTGCGGGATGTAGTAGCATTGATATTATTTCTATTCTAGAAAAACAAAAATTAAATCCTGTATCATATAAAATGGAAGTTGAAGGAGAGAGAGAATCAACACCGGGAGAACCTTTTAAAAAAATTCATGTGAATCTATATGTTGAAGGAGATATTCCTGGTGAAAAAATAATACGTGCAGCTGCATTAAGTTTTGATAAGTATTGTTCAGTATCAAAGAATTTAGAGAAGTCAACAACCATTGAGCATTCTATTTACCTGAATGGATCTATAATTAAAAAATAGACAAAAAAATTTGTTTTTATCTATACCTATTATACTTTTGTTGAATAATGACAAACAATTTTAATTTTTATTATAGCTATTATTTCTTTTCTAATCAAAAGACAGGGTAACTATTCTATTAAAAGAAATTATGAATACTAGTCCTGTCAAATCAGGACTTTTTTTTTATATGAAAGTATCAATTCAAGGAATTAAAGGATCATTTCACCATATGGTAGCAAATCATTATTTTGATTCGTTTGAATTAAATGAATGCTCAACTTTTGAGAGTCTTGTAAAATCTGTAGTTGATAAAGATTCTGAATACGGAATAATGGCTATTGAAAATTCAATTGCAGGTTCTATACTTCCAAATTATGCTCTTATTGATGAATATAATCTGTCAATAATTGGGGAATACAGTTTAAGTATAGATCATAATTTAATGTGTCTTCCAAATCAAAAGATTACTGAAATTAAAGAAGTTCACTCTCATCCAATGGCTCTATTGCAATGTTCTAAGTTTTTTAGTAATTATCCTCATATTAAATTAATAGAAAGTGAAGATACAGCGCTTTATGCTAAAAATATTAGAGATAATAAAATTAGTGGTGTAGGAGCAATTGCTAGTTTACAAGCATCTAAAATATACACATTACAAATCCTAGAAACATCTATCCAGACTATAAAAAATAACAAAACTCGATTTGTAATTCTTGAAAAGAATAAAAAAGACGCACTTGATTATAATAAAGCTGCTCTTAAATTTATTCTTGACCATAAAAGAGGAAGCTTAGCTACAGTGTTGAATATGATGAGTGATTGTAATCTAAATTTAACAAAGATTCAGTCTTTGCCTGTTATTCAAACTCCAGGTAAATATGCGTTTTTTGTTGACATTACTTTTAAATCAATTGAAAATTATAAAAAAGCAATAAAAATAATTGAATTAATGGCTCAAGAGTTTAAAATTTTAGGAGAGTACAAATATCAAAAATCATGAAAATTGGTATAATAGGTTTAGGTTTAATAGGCGGATCAATTGCTTTGAAGTTAAAAGAATTAGATGATAATATTATTATTTATGGCTTTGATCAGAATACTGATTCAATTGATTACTCCTTAAAAAATGAAATTATTGATAAGAAATTTAATACTGATTCATTAATAAATTTTGATTATTTATTTCTTGCTATACCTGTTGAATCAATCAAAAAACAACTTAAAATTATTCTAGATAAAATATCTAAAGAAACATTAGTTATTGATTTAGGATCAACTAAATATCAAATCTGTAATTCAGTTAGAACACATGATAAACGAGGTAATTTTTTAGCTGCTCACCCTATAGCTGGTACTGAGTTTTCAGGTCCTGTAGCTGCTCAGAAAGATTTGTTTAACAATAAAGTTGTAATTCTATGTGAAACTGAAAACACAAATTCATCTCTACTTTTAAGTGCAATTGAAATTTTTAAAAAATTAGGAATGAACATTAAGACAATGGGTTCGTTAGAACATGACAAACATATTGCCTATGTATCGCATTTGTCACATATTTCATCATTCATGTTAGGTAAAACAGTAATGGACAAAGAGGATGATGAGCAGACAATTTATGATATGGCAGGAAGTGGATTTGAATCAACTGTTAGGTTAGCAAAAAGTTCTCCTGAAATGTGGTCTTCAATTTTTATCGAAAACAAAACTAATATTATTGAATCTCTTGAGGAATACATATTAAATATTAATAATTTTAAAAAATTAATAGAAAGTGGTGATCAAGAAAACCTTAATACCGAGATGAAAAAAATTAATGGTATAAGAGAAATTTTAAAAGGAATTAAATAGAAAATTATGGAAAATAAAAAAGAATATAGAAATTGGCTTGAACAGATGAACTTAGATCATCCTCTGGTAATCGCAGGGCCGTGTAGTGCGGAAACTGAAGAACAAGTTTTAAAAATTGCACATCAACTTAAAGATACAGATGTTACGGCATATAGAGCTGGAATATGGAAGCCACGAACAAGACCTGGGATGTTTGAAGGAGTTGGAGCAATAGGGTTAAATTGGTTAGAGAAAGTCAAAGAAGAAACAGGTTTGTTAATTGCAACAGAGGTTGCAAATTCTGTTCATGTTGATTTAGCACTAAAACATAATGTAGATATTTTATGGATAGGAGCAAGGTCAACAGTAAGTCCATTTATTGTTCAAGAAATTGCTGATGCTTTAAAGGGGACTGACAAAACAGTTTTAATTAAAAATCCAGTTAATCCAGATTTAGCTCTATGGATGGGAGGAGTTGAAAGAATATATTCAGCAGATATTAAAAATATCGGTGTTATTCATAGAGGTTTTTCTTCATATGATAAATCTAAATACAGAAACAATCCAGAATGGCAAATTGCTGTTGAATTTCAAAATAATTTTCCAGATATACCTTTAATTTGTGATCCTTCTCATATAGCTGGTAAAAGAGACTTAATTTATGATTTAAGCCAAACCTCTTTAGATCTTAATTATGATGGTTTAATGATTGAATCTCATTGGGATCCAGACAATGCATGGAGTGACGCTGCACAACAGGTTACTCCAAAACGATTAATTCAAATAATGAAAGATCTTAAAATAAGAGATAAGAATTTTCAGGGAGAAGATTATCAAAATCAATTAAATAATTTAAGATCTCAAATTGATGTTGCAGATCAAAATTTATTAACAACTTTAGGAAAGAGAATGGAAGTTGCAAAAAATATAGGTAAACTGAAATCTGACAATAATGTTGCAATTCTTCAAAACAAAAGATGGAATGAAATTTTAGGAAAAATGATATTAGATGGAGAGGATCACGGCTTAAGTGAAGAATTTATTCTCAGATTTTTTAAAGCCATTCATCAAGAATCTATAAATAATCAAAAAAAAATATTAAAAAAATAATTTAAAAAATGTTATCAGATAAAATTAATTCATTACCGATTTCACAAACTGTTGCAATGACTGCAAAAGCTCATGATTTAAAAAATCAAGGTTTAGATGTTATAACTTTAAGTGCAGGAGAGCCTGATTTTAATGTCCCGGATTACATTAAAGATGCGGCAATTGATGCAATAAATGAAAATTACCACAAATACTCTCCAGTTGATGGATTTCTTGATTTAAAAAAAGCAATTTGTAAAAAGTTTAAAAGAGATAATAATCTTGATTATAATACTGATCAAATTGTTGTTTCTACAGGAGCAAAACAATCTATAGCTAATGTTTGTATGTCTTTAATAAATAAAGGTGACGAGGTCGTAATTCCAACTCCTTATTGGGTTAGCTATAGTGCTATGGTATCTCTGGCAGATGGAATTCCAGTGTTTGTTAATCCAGATGAAAATGCAAATTATAAAGTAACTGCCAAACAGATTGAATCTGCAATTACAGATAAAACAAAGATGATAATGCTTAATTCACCAAATAATCCAAGTGGTTCTGTCTTTAGTGAACAGGAGTATCTTGAATTTTCAAAAGTTTTATTAAAGTATCCTAAAATTATTATTGTTTCAGATGAAATTTATGAGCATATTAATTATGGTTCAAAAAGTGTAAGTTTTGCAAGCTTACCTGGCATGTATGAAAGAACTGTTACCGTAAATGGAATATCTAAAGCATTTGCAATGACAGGCTGGAGAATAGGTTATCTAGCAGCTCCAAAAGTATTAGCTAAAGCATGTAACAAAATGCAAGGTCAAATTACAAGTGGAGCCAATTGTATTGCTCAAAGGGCAACAATTAAAGCATTAGAAGAATCACCAGAAAGAATAAAATATATGGTTGATGAATTCAAAATCAGAAGAGATTTGATAATTAATCTTGTTAATCAGATTAATGGATTTGAAGTTAAGCAACCTCCAGATGGAGCTTTCTATATTTTTCCAGAAGTCTCAGAATTATTTGGTAAAACATTCAAAGGTCAAACTGTAAATGATGCAAATGATTTATCAATGCTTATCTTGGAAAAGGCTCATGTAGCTACTGTTCCTGGCGATGCATTTGGTTATCCAAATTGTATAAGAATATCATATTCAACATCACGAGAACAAATTGAGGAAGCGATTAGGAGGATTAAAGATCTTTTATCTTGATTGAGTTAAAGAAATATTTTCCAGATTTATCACAAGATCAATTAGAAAAATTTACTAGGCTAGTTCCAATATATAAAGATTGGAATTCAAAAGTTAATTTAATATCTAGGAGAGATATTGAGAACTTATTTACAAATCATATTCTTCATTCTCTTTCTATTGTAAATATTATAGAGTTTGAATCTTCAACTAGTGTTTTAGATGTTGGAACGGGTGGAGGTTTTCCAGGAATTCCCTTAGCTATATTTTTCCCAAATGTAAAATTTACATTGTTAGACAGTATTGGTAAAAAAATTAAAGTTGTAGAATCTGTATCTAAAGATCTATCCCTCTCTAATGTGACTGCAATAAATGATAGGGTAGAAAATCACTTTGACACTTATGACTTTATATTATCAAGGGCAGTAGCAAAAATGGATAAGTTTTACTCTTTAGTAAATAAAAATTTTAATTCTAAATCTATCAATGAAATTCCAAATGGAATAATTTCTCTAAAAGGAGGAGATCTAAAAGATGAATTAAAAGATTTCAAAGAAAAAAAGATTTTTGATATTTCAGAATTTTTTACTGATGATTTTTTTAAAACTAAAAGGGTGGTATATGTCCCTAATCTAGATAATTAATGAACTTATTTAATCGTTTTTTTTTAGCTGTAGCAACAATCTTTTTTTTAGGATGCAAAAACAATTCATATAATTCAATTGAAACTTCAAATATTCAAAAGAATAAAAAAACTAATGTTACGGATCAGATTATTGAATTAAAGGAAGAAGTTAAAGAAAATATAAGATTAACAGATGAAAATGTAATTGATTTTCTTTTTGAGTATGAAAAAAATAATAAAGAAAATCATGTAAGAATTTACACACCATTTGGCGAAATTGAGATTTTACTTTATAATAATACACCTTATCACAGATCAAATTTTATATATCTGACAAAAAAGAAATATTTTGAAGGAACTCAATTTTACAGAGTAATCAATGATTTTGTAATACAAGCAGGAAATAGTGATAACATTAAAGTTTCAAAAAAAAGAAGAGATATTGGAAAGTACCTTTTACCTAATGATTTTAATAAAGGTCATACTCATAAAAGAGGAATGGTTAGTATGCCAAGTAGTTCAATAGATAATCCATATAAAATGGCATCACCATTTGAATTTTTTATAGTGCAAAAAAAAGACGGTGCTCATCATTTAAATGGAAGCTACACAATTTTTGGAGAAGTAATAGATGGAATGGAAACAGTAGATATAATAGCTAATTTACCAACCGATAATAGAGATTGGCCATTAAATAATGTCTATATAAATAAAGTTGAAATTGTAAATGATAATTAATTCTTTAGCCCATAAATGGGTATCTAAAATCTTTAGCCGGGATGAAAGTTTCTTTAATTAACCTTGGAGATGTCCATCTCAAAAGATTAAGGTAAGACCCTGCCTTATCATTTGTTCCAGATCCTCTAGCCCCTCCAAAAGGTTGTTGACCAACAACAGCTCCAGTACATTTATCGTTTATATAAAAATTTCCTGCACAATTTTGAAGTTTATCCACAGCATCACTCAGTATGAATCTGTCTTCACAGAAAACTGCACCAGTTAATGCATACTCAGAAGTTTCATCAACAATTTTTAGAGTTTCTTCCCATTTAGCATCATCATATTCATAAATTGTAACTACGGGTCCAAATAATTCAGTTTCCATTGAATAATATTTTGGATTTGAAGTCTTAATCACAGTAGGTTCAATAAAATACCCCTCAGATTTATCATATCCTCCACCGATTATAACTTCTGCATCTTTATCAACTTTAGCTTTTTCTATTGCATTAACAAGTTTATCAAATGAATTTTCGTGAATAACAGCTGTCATGAAATTTTTAAAATCTTCAGGACTACCCATTTTTATTTTTTTCACCTCTGACTTTAATTTTTCAAAAAAATCTTTTGAGATTGATTTAGGAATATAAACTCTTGAAGCAGCAGAACACTTTTGACCCTGAAATTCAAATGCTCCTCTAATAACTGCAGTAGATAATTCATCAGTATCTGCAGAGTTGTGAGCTATTATAAAGTCTTTTCCTCCTGTTTCACCTACAATTCTAGGATAAGAATTATAGTTTTCAATATTAGTTCCAATTTTTTTCCATAGTCCTTTAAAAACTGATGTAGATCCGGTAAAATGAATTCCTGCAAAGTGCTTTGAATCTAAAACAGTATTAGTAATCATTTCAGGGTCACCATAAACTGCATTAATAACTCCATCTGGAAGACCAGCTTCTTTAAATACATCAATTACAATTTTAGCAGAAAAAATTTGATGATCACTAGGTTTCCAAACAACAGTATTTCCCATCATTGCAGCACTACCTGGAAGATTTCCAGAAATTGCAGTAAAATTAAATGGTGTAATAGCATATACAAAGCCCTCTAGAGGTCTATAACCAAGTCTATTCCAAACCCCTGGATCTGATTTTGGTTGTTGACTGTAGATATGTTGCATGCTGTAAACATTAAACTTTAAAAAATCAACCAATTCACAAGCTGCGTCAATTTCAGCTTGGAAAATAGTTTTAGATTGAGCTAGCATTGTAGCGGCATTAATTCTATCTCTGTAAGGACCTGCCACAAGTTCTGCTGCCTTTAAAAAAATGGCTGCTCTTTCTTCCCACTTCATGTTTGCCCATTTATCTTTTGCATCCAAAGCAGATTTTATTGCTAGTTCAACATGTTTTTTTTCAGCTAGATAATATTTACCAAGAATATGTTTATGATCATGAGGAGGAGACATATTTGAGGTTTGAGAACTTTCAATAAATTTACCACCAATCCACATTTTAACATCTGTTTTAGAATCTTTAAGTCTTTTATAAGTAGCAAGAACTGATTCTTTTTCCGGACTGCCTGGCTTATATTCCTTTATGGGTTCATTTACTGGATTTGGAACATTTACAATAGAGTTATTCATAACATAAATTTTGGTTATCAAATTTAAATTAAATTGATAATAATTTTAATAAAAATACTTTTTTTTCTTAAAGTGTTTGTAGTAAATTTGCAGTCACAAATTACTAATATTTCATGTCTAAAGACATAAGCATTAAAAACGGTGCTAATTTAAATTTAAAAGGGCAAGCTTCAAAAGAACTTGAAGTTGCAAAAAAAAGCTTAACCTACGCTCTAAACCCTGACGACTTCTTTTCTCTTGTCCCACGAATGCTAGTTAAAGAAGGTGATAAAGTTTCTAAAGGTCAGCCGATTTTCCATGATAAAAATGATGAAACAATCAAAATTGTTTCTCCTGTTAGTGGAAAAGTTAAAGAAATTAGAAGAGGTGCTAAGAGAAAGATATTATTTGTTATAATAAAGGCCGAAGGTAATGATGTTATAAAATTTGATATTCCAGAACTCCAAAAAATTACAAAAGAACAAATAACAAAACTTCTTAGTGAATCAGGATCTCTAGCTTATATAAAACAAAGACCTTATAACATAATTGCAAGGTCTAACAAGTTACCCAAGTCAATTTTTGTATCAACTCATTCTACTGCTCCATACGATGTTGATTATGATTTTTTAATGAGTAATAGGTTGGATGATTTACAAACTGGTATCGATATTATGAGTGCTATAATTGACAAACCAATCAATTTTTCAATCACACATAAAAAAGATAGTAGTTTTAAAGACCTAAATAATGTAGAAATCTACAATATCAAAGGGGTTCATCCTTCTGGAAATGAAAGCTTTCAAATAAATAAAATTGACCCTCTTAATTTTGGAGAAACTATTTGGGTAATTAAACCTGAAGATCTCTCAAATATTGGAGCTTTTTTTAGAACTGGTATTTTTTCTTCATCTAGAACTATTGCAATTTCAGGGGACTCATTAAAATCACCAAAATATTACAGCACTATTATTGGAGCTTCAATTTCATCATTAATTAATAGTGATGAAATAAATGATATTAATAACTATAGATTTATAAATGGTGATCCTTTGAGTGGATTAAAAGTTGAATATTCGGAATTCTTAGGATTTTACAATAACTCTTTAAGTGTAATTGAAGAAGGAAATAATTATAGAATGCTTGGATGGCTCCCTTTTATGTATAACTCTATTCCTAGTTTTTCAAAAACCTCATTTTCATGGCTGTTAGGTGGCGCAAAAAAAGTTAATACAAATCTTAATGGTGAAGAGAGAGCTATCGTTGTCACAGGGGAAATGGAAAAATATTTCCCAATGGATATATTTCCAATGCAATTGATAAAAGCATGTATGAGAGGTGATATTGAAAAAATGGAATCTTTGGGTATTTATGAAGTAGTCCCGGAAGATTTTGGATTAGTTGATTTTTCTTGTACCTCAAAAATTGAAGCTCAAGAAATAATTAAAAATGGAATTGAAATAATGTTAAAAGAAGTAGGATAATGAAATTTATTAGAAAACAGGTAGATGTATTAAAAAAACCATTCCTTAAAGGGGGGAAACTAGAAATTCTTTATCCCGCTTTTAATGCATTTGAAACGATGCTTTTTGTTCCTGATCATACTACTTCAAAAGGATCTCATATTCGTGATGGAGTTGATTTAAAAAGAACAATGATAACAGTTATAATTGCTCTTTTACCAGCATTATTTTACGGTATATATAATACAGGTTATCAATATTTTATTCAAACTGGTCTTGATTTTACATTTTTAGATGCAGTTCTTCATGGGGCTTATAAAATTTTTCCAATGATTGCAGTTTCATATGCAGTTGGTTTAGCAATTGAGTTTGCATTTGCAGTATATAGAAATCATCCAGTAAATGAAGGATACTTAGTAACAGGTCTTCTTATCCCAATGATAATGCCAATAGATATGCCATTATGGATGTTAGCAATCTCTGTTGTTTTTGCTGTATTAATTGCCAAAGAAGCCTTTGGTGGTACAGGAATGAATATACTTAATCCAGCCTTAACTGCTAGAGCTTTTGCTTTTTTTGCATATCCTACTTTTATGTCGGGTGATAAAGTATGGGTTTCAGAAGCAAGTAATGTAGATGCAATATCTGGTGAAACTATACTTGGAACTCTTGCAGCTAACGGAGATATTTCATATTCATCTTTTAATATGTTTATGGGAGCAATTCCGGGTTCTGTTGCAGAAACTTCAGTATTTTTTGTTCTAATTGGGGCCTTAATCTTAATCTCAACTGGAGTTGGAAGTTGGAGAATAATTTTAAGTGGAGTCCTCGGTGCTTCACTAGTAGGAATTTTATTTAATTTATGGGGCGCTAATTCCTTGATGAGCTTTGATTGGTATAATCATCTTTTAGTAGGTGGTTTTGCATTTGGAATTGTTTTTATGGCTACTGACCCTGTCTCAGCTGCTCAGACAACAAAAGGTAAATGGATATATGGATTTTTGGTTGGGGTTTTCTGTATTTTAATTAGGGTTTTTAATCCAGCTTATCCTGAGGGAGTAATGTTGGCTATACTATTGATGAATGTATTTGCTCCGCTAATTGATCATTATGTGATTGAGTCAAATGTTTCTACGAGAAGAAAAAGATGGGAAAATATTAAATTAAAAACTGCATAATGAATAGAGATTCAAATAAACACACGTATATTTTTGCAGTATTGATGGTACTTTCAGTTGCACTTGTTTTATCATTCACCTCAGAATCATTAAAAGATTTACAAAATGCAAACGTTAAGAAAGAGAAAATGCAAAATATACTTTCTTCAGTTGGTATTAATGTCAGTAGAGATGAATCAGAGGATTTGTATATGGACTACATATCTGAAGAACTTTCTTTAAAGTCAGATGGAACTATAGATGAAGCTATTAAAGCGTTTGATATTAACTTAGCTTTAGAGGTTAAAAAAGATTCTGATACTCAAAGATTTCCTTTATACATTGCAAATGTTGAAAACGAAAAATTTTATGTTATTCCCTTGAGAGGTGCTGGATTATGGGCAGAAATTTGGGGCTATATAGCACTAAAGGAAGATATAAATACTATCAAAGGTGTATCATTTGATCATAAGTCGGAAACGGCGGGACTAGGAGCTGAGATAACAGAAGATTGGTTTATTGATAGTTTTACTGACGAAAAAATAAATGATTCGCAAGGAAATTTTGTTGGGGTCTACTTAACTAAGTCTAATAATGATCCAAGAAATGAGGATAAGATGGACAATGAAGTTGATGCTATTTCTGGTGCTACCATAACAGGTGATGGTGTATCAGACATGATTATTGAGAGAGTTCAGAACTATCTTCCGTATTTTAATAATATTAGTAATGAGTAAAGATATAGAGCCATTATTTTCAAAAAAAAATAGAGCATTATTAACTGATCCTCTTGATGATGATAATCCAATTACAGTACAAGTGCTGGGAATATGTTCTGCTCTTGCAATTACAGTTAAATTAGAACCTGCAGTAGTAATGACAGTTTCAGTGATATTTGTAATGGCAGCAGGGAATGTTATTGTTTCTATTTTGAGAAATATTATTCCAACAAGAATTAGAATTATTGTTCAATTATTAGTAGTAGCAACTCTTGTTGCCCTTGTTGATCAATTTCTAAAAGCATATGCATATGATGTAAGTAAGCAATTAGCAATATTTATTGGACTAATTATTACCAATTGTATCATAATGGGGAGATTTGAAGCATTTGCTCTTGGTAATGGTGTTTGGAAATCTTTTCTAGATGGTGTTGGTAATGCTGCTGGTTATGGTTGGATTTTAATTGTTGTTGCTTTTATAAGAGAATTGTTTGGATCTGGAGAGTTATGGGGAATCCCAGTTATTCCTCAATTTATTTATGACTTAGGATACCAAGATAATGGTTTAATGCTTCTTTCACCTATGGCTTTAATTGTAGTTGGACTTTATATTTGGATTCAAAGATTTTATAATAGAAAACTAATTGAAAAAGATTAAATGGAAGATTTAGCAAACTTATTTATAAAAAGTATTTTTATAGAGAATATGGTTTTTGCCTATTTTCTGGGTATGTGTTCATACTTAGCAGTGTCTAAGACAGTTAAAACTGCTGTTGGATTAGGCTATGCTGTAATTTTTGTTTTAACAATTACAGTTCCAATAAATTACTTAATCAACTCTTATTTGCTCGCACCCGGAGCACTTACATGGATTGGACCTCAATTTGCTAATGTTGATCTATCATTTTTAACTTTTATAATGTTTATTGCTGTAATTGCTTCAATGGTTCAATTAGTTGAAATGATTGTGGAAAAAGTTTCTCCAAGTTTATATGGATCACTTGGTATATTCCTTCCACTTATAGCAGTCAATTGTGCAATTTTAGGTGGGTCTTTATTTATGCAACAAAAAGATTTTATTAATACTTTAGAATCTGCTGTTTATGGCTTTGGATCAGGAATTGGATGGTTCCTTGCAATAGTTGCAATAGCAGCAATTAGAGAGAAAATAACCTATTCTAATATTCCAGATCCTTTAAGAGGACTTGGAATTACTTTTATTATAACTGGGCTAATGGCTCTAGGTTTTATGAGTTTTATGGGAATTAAATTATAAGAAATGGATATTAATGTAATTATTGCTAGTACTGTTGGTCTTTTTGTTATAACACTTTTATTAGTTACAATGCTGCTTTTTGCAAAATCAAAACTATTACCTTCTGGTCCAGTAAAACTAATTATAAATGGAGAAAAAAATGTTGAAGTAAACTCAGGTGATACTCTTTTAACCACACTTGGAAATAATAAAATATTTTTACCATCTGCAT
The DNA here is from genome assembly GCA_902509805.1 of uncultured Bacteroidota bacterium. The sequence continues at coordinate 3,632 of CABWZL010000001.1, read as the reverse complement.
GTGGAGGTGGTGGGACATGTGTTCAATGTAAGTGTCAAGTTGTTGAAGGTGGTGGAGAGATACTACCTACTGAGGAACCTCATTTTACAAGAAAAGAAATTTCAGACGGCTGGAGACTAGGTTGTCAAGTAAAAGTTAAACAAGACATGAAAATTGAAGTTCCTGAAGAGGTTTTTGGTATCAAAAAATGGGAAGCCAAAGTAAAAAGTAATTATAATGTAGCATCATTTATAAAAGAGTTTGTTATTGAAATTCCCGAAGAAATGGACTATAAAGCAGGAGGATATATTCAAATTGAGATTCCAGAGTGTGATATTAATTATAATGAAATGGATATTACTTCTCATCCAGATGAACACCCAGATAATCCTCAAAAATTCAAACTAGAGTGGGATAAGTTTAACCTTTGGCCTCTTAATATGAAAAACAACGAAACTGTTGAGAGGGCATATTCTATGGCCTCATATCCAGCAGAAGGAAAGCAAGTTATGTTAAATGTTAGAATAGCAACTCCGCCTTGGGATGGTAAAAAAAATAATTGGATGACAGTTAATCCTGGTATAGCATCCTCCTATATTTTTTCCAAAAAACCTGGCGATACTGTTACAATTTCTGGCCCTTATGGTGAGTTTTTTATTAATGATTCTGATGCAGAAATGTTATACGTAGGAGGGGGAGCAGGAATGGCTCCAATGAGGTCTCACTTATACGAGTTATTTAGAACTATAGAAACAGGAAGAAAAGTTACTTTTTGGTATGGAGGAAGATCCAAAAGAGAGCTATTCTATGTTGATCATTTTAGAGCTTTGGAAAAAGATTATCCAAATTTCAAGTTTTATATAGCTTTATCTGAACCTCTAGAAGAAGATAATTGGAAAGTAAAAGATTCTCTGGATTCTGATGGAGATGGTTTTACAGGATTTATTCATCAAGTAGTTATAGATAACTATCTTTCAAAACATGAGTCACCAGAGGATATAGAAGTTTATTTTTGTGGTCCTCCATTGATGAATATAGCTGTTGCAAAAATGGCTGAGGACTTTGGTGTGCCTCCAGAGAACGTTAGATTTGATGACTTCGGTGGTTAATGTTATCTTTTAAACAAATAATTTTTTTATTTTCATTTTTCTTCTTAACAAGTTGTGATAATAATGCTAATGAATATATGCGTATTCGTGGAAATGCTCTTGGAACTTCATATAGTATAATTGTTGATACTGAAATTAAACAGCATTTAATTAAAGAAAAAATTGATTCCTTATTCGAGGTTGTAAATAATTCAATGTCTACTTATATGGACTCCTCAATAATTTCAAAAGTTAATTTATCCGATCAACCTATTGTTGTAGATAACCATTTCATAAAAGTTTTTAAAAAGTCAAAAGAAATTTGGTCTTTAACAGAAGGTTCTTTTGATCCTACAGCTGGTTCTTTTGTTAATTTATATGGATTAGGTCCAAATACTGTATATGAAAAGGTAGATGAATTTAAAATTGATAGTGTTAAAAAAATTGTTGGATTTGATAAGGTTTTTCTAACCAATGAAAATGAAATTATTAAGAATAATAAAAATATTTTTATTGATTTCAATGCTATAGCTAAAGGCTATTCTGTTGATTTAATAAGAGAATTATTTGAAGAAAAATTACTTGAAAATTTTCTAATTGAAGTAGGAGGTGAATTAACTTCTAGGGGATATGCTGAAAATAATAGAAGATGGAAAGTAGCTATTCAAAATCCTATTGAAATTAAAAGTTTCTATAGTGAGATTTTTTTAACCAATAAGTCATTAGCAACTTCTGGAAACTACAGAAAATTTAGAATTGACTCTATAACTGGAGAAAGATATAACCATATAATTAACCCTTTAAATGGTGAACCTTTATCTAACAATATTCTAAGCGCTTCAGTTATTTCAGATAGCTGCATTGAAGCTGATGCATGGGCAACTTCCTTAATGGTAATGAATCCAATTAATGCTCTAGATTTAATCAATGAAATTGATGGTATAGAAATATTATTATTGACCTCAAAAAATAATGAAATTTTTGAAATCAAATCTAATGGTTGGGATTTAGTTACTCAATGATTTTTTTGCAATTGGAATTAAATCATTTTTCAATAGACCGTATTTTGTGATAAACTTTTCATCAAAATTGTCTGTGTAGTTTATCATATCAACTTCAAATCCAACTTCTTCAACTCGATCTTTAAAATCAATTCCATATTCTCTTACATGGTCATATTGACCAAAATATTTTTCTCTTTCAAATTGAGATGTTATACTAGAATCCTCAAATGTATTTTTTCTGTTTATATTAATAGGAACTTGAAGTATTGCAATTCCATCTTTATTTAAAACTCTATAAATTTCTTTTAATGCCTTTACATCATCTTCTATATGTTCGAGAACATGATTGCATATTACAAGGTCAAAAGAGTTATCTGTAAACTCCATTGATTTTAGATCTCCTTTTACATCTGCTATTGGTGAATCAATATCAAATGTTAAATAATCCCAATTATTAAACTTCTTAAATTTTTTATAAAATATTTGTTCTGGTGCAACATGAAGAACTTTTAAATTTGATTTTAAAATATTTGTTTCATTATTAAGATAAAGCCATAAGAGTCTATGCCTCTCTAAGGATAAAGTTCCAGGGCATAAAGCATTTTCTCTAATAGATTTATAACCATAGGATAAAAATTTTGAGTAACTACTTTCATCTATTGGATCAATAAACTTATTTCCTTTAAACAATATTCTTAGTAGGGGTGTTAAGTAAAAACTATATTTAATTAATAATTTTCTAGGCAAAAACTTCAATATGTATTTCATTAATTAAAAAAGTTTTTAAATCTATTTTCTTCCTCTGATTCTATACCTAAAGCTTCGTATATAAAATCAAATGTTGAAAGAATTTCAGGCTTTCCATTAATTAATGCAATATTGTGTTCAAAATGGGCACTAGGTAGACCATCCAGAGTAACAATTGTCCACCCATCTTCATCGAGATTAATTTTTTGTGTTCCTAGATTTATCATTGGTTCAATAGCTAGAACTAGACCATTTTTAATAATTTTTCCAACACCTTTTCTGCCATAATTTGGAACTTCAGGTTCTTCATGTAAATTTTCACCTAGCCCATGTCCAACAAGTTCTCTCACTATTCCATAACCATGTAATTTAATATAGCTTTGAATAGCATTTCCTATATCACCAATTCTATTATTTTCTATCATAGCATCCATTCCTGCATAAAGAGAATTTTTTGTCGCATTTAGTAGCTTATCAATTTCTTTACTTACCTCACCAACTTTAAATGTATATGCATGGTCTCCATAATATCCTTCATTTATTACCCCACAATCAATAGAAATTATATCTCCTTCAATTAAAGGTTTATTACATGGTATTCCATGCACAACTTGATTATTTACACTAACACACAATGTATTAGGAAAATTATTATACCCTTTAAATCCTGGTATTGCGTTATTATCTAAGATAAATTCTTCTGCAATTTTATCAAGAAATAAGGAAGTTATACCTGGTTTAATCTCTTTGGCCATAAGCCCAAGAGTTTTAGAGACTAGTTGTGCACTTTCTCGTATTTTTTTTATTTGTTCTA